>JAWAEI010000044.1:0-4986 GCA_038891475.1 Candidatus Pacearchaeota archaeon
TTTTACAGAGACAGGTCTGATCTCTTTTTGGATACTTTCAGATATTTTTCCTTTGTAAATTTTGCCCCTAAAACCATCAACAGTTATAATTTCACCATCTTTTAATTTTTCTGTAGCGGTTTGAGCCCCGACAACAGCCGGTATTCCCATTTCCCTTGAAACAATACTAGCATGGGCTGTTAACCCCCCCTCATCTGTAACAATCGCAGAACATTTTTGCATAGTAACAACCATATCGGGATTAGTCATTTTTGTAACAAGTATATCGCCCCTATTAATTTTCTTTAAATCCTCTAAATTTTTAACAATCCTTACTATTCCAGAACCAATCCCTGGAGAGGCTGCTATACCTGTTAAAATAACTTCCCCTTTTATCTCAACACCACTATCTAAATCGAATCTCTTCTCCAAAGTCGTTATTGGTCTTGTTTGAACTATGTAAATTTCTCCCTTTTCTATCGCGAACTCTATGTCCTGTGGCTTTTTGTAATGTTCCTCTAAATTAATTGCTATTTGGGCAAGCCTTTTTATTTCATAGTCTGTAAGAACCTGTTGTTTTGATTTGCTTTCACTTAAATTTATAATTTCATCTTTTCCATTTTCACCCCTTACTATTGCTATTTTTTTTGTTCTTATATTCTTATCTTTTATTTCAAACTCTTTTGAAACTACGTATACGTCTGGAGATATTTTTCCTGAAACTATTCCTTCTCCTAACCCAAAAACAGCTTCTATGATTATGTCGTCTTTTCTTAATGATGGGTCTTTTGAAAAGATAACACCAGATTTTTCTGAATTAATCATCCTCTGGACGACTACCGCGAGCTTTGCCTGTTCGTGTTTAAACCCTTTCTTATAACGATAATAAGTCGCCCTCGCTGTAAACAATGAGGCAAAGCATTTTTTTATTTTGTCGAGTAGTTCTTCTTCTCCTTTTACATTTAGAAATGTCTCTTGTTGCCCAGCAAAACTTGCTTCTGAGAGGTCTTCGGTTGTAGCAGAACTTCTTACCGCGACAAAAAAGGGTTCAACATTTTCTTCTAGAACATTTGTGTCGTAATCTTCTGCCCCCAAAATGTTGTATGCTTCTATAATTTCTCTTTTTAAAATAGGATCAAAATCGAAACCTTCAATTAATTCTCTTATCCTAGACGTTATTTCATTTAGTTTAGCGGTGTTTTCATAATCAATTTTTTCTAACAAGGATTTTATTCTCTCCGCAAGTCCTGGTCTGTTTATAAAGTGTTCGTATGCTCTGGCCGTAACTACAAATCCAGGCGGGACATTTATTTTTAAGTTATAAATTTCTGCTAAGTTAGCTCCTTTACCTCCGGCAATAGCCCCGGAATTTTTATCCAGTTCTGAAAACCATTTTATAAATTCATTTTTTGACTCTATTTGTTCTAAAGCCCTCTTTTTAATGTCCATAGAATGATTTAAATAAATTATGTTAATAAAGTTTTTGATAAAATCTTTTTACTCGAGTCCTTTTATATTTAATTTACTTTTTTCAGTTATATCTTTTGTCTTAGCTTTTTTATATATAACACTAATTAAGATTCCAGTGAGTGATAGTATAGCTCCTGATATTTGTAGGATTCTTGAGACTAACGGCATTTTTGTAAAAAATAAACCAAAAAAAAGAGCATATTCCTTAAGAATCCCTTCTAATAATATTGTTTTTAATTTAAGGAGCATTATAGAAGAAATTAGCATCAGTACTCCAAAGGTCATAAGAGCGTTTTGTTTTTTTTCTACAAATAAAAATATTAGAAGTAATAATACTATTAAGATGATTAGAGAATAATAAAAAATATTTTGCCAATAATGTCTTGCTTTATTTGAAACTAGGATTAAGAGAGGGTTGTTAGGCATGATGGACGAGAAGCTAATTGTGTCATAAGAGGATAGGTTTTTTTGAATTATACAATCTAAAAAATTACACTCTTCATAATTTCTATAATAAAACTCTCGGGTTATTTTAGAACTAAATTCTTCAATAAGAATATCTTGGTTCTTATCTGCGGCTTTAATAACCGAGCAATTTAAAGAGAAATTATGTTCTGAGGTAAAGATTATGTATTCAGAGTTGTTCTCACAATAGGTTGATATGTCTTTTTTTATTTGTTCGAACTCATTTCCCAAACTTTTATAGCCACCAAGGAAAGGGGTCAGGTTTTCATTTGTTACATAATTTTTTGTTATATTAAATATTTCTTTTTCTACATTTTCATATTTTAAGGATAATGAGAGGGTTAAAAAGATGGATGAGGCAAGAAGGGTTATGAAAAGAAAGAGGGATAAAATAAACAAACTTGCTTTTTTTATAAACCCCATAATTTTATGTGTTTCTTTCTAAAAATTTAGATATAAATTTCTTATGTTCTTCTGAGTTCTTCATTTCTTTTATGGTATAAGTAGGTATAGAACTTTCATTCTTTATAGTTTTTGCATATGGTACTATCTTTTCGTTCATTTTGTCGCTTATTAATACTTCCTCATTCGATAAAGAGGCTATTTTCTTTCCTAAAGTTGTTAAATTCCCTAAAGCCATGAACTTAAATACCCCCCCTTCCATTTTTCCAATAATCTCTCCACAAACAATAGATATTCCGAAGTTTATTCTTTGCCTAAATATTTTGTTATGACTTTTTAATATACTATTTATTGTTTGAGCCAACTCCAGGGCATCTCTCTCGTTTTTGAAGGTTTTTGTTTTAGTTGGGGAGAAAATAAAGAAGATAATTCCATTACTTTCATTGACAAGGGCTTTATATCTTAATGCAGTTTCGGATATTTTCTCTAGGCTTTCCCTTACCTCTTCTTTTCTCTTTAAAACTTCCTCAAAATTTCTTATTTGAAGTGTTACTAAACTTATTTCTTGTTTTTCCCCTTTTATTGAGAGAGATATCTCCGCTCTATTCTCTTTTAAAGGTAATAGAGAATCTTTAGGAAGTGATTTTAATGGAATACTTATTGATGATGTAGCAATCACAGCTCTATTTTCTTCTTTAACTCTTTTTTTTGAAGGAATAGTTGCATACCCAATGAAAGTTCTTTTATAACCTCTTTTAAATAAAATAAAAGTCATCCCTAAAAGTAATAATCCTGTTATTACCCATATAATTGGCTTTTGAAAGAAAATAACGGTATTTTTTGATGCTCTTTTTACATTTATACTATCTCCAGTTAATACCACATTACTCGAAAAAGATTTCTCGTTTGTGACGAAACTAACTTGATAATCTCCATTGGGGGCTGTTAAAGTGTACTTTTCTTTTTCTCCGACCCTTAAGAATAAATCAACTGGAAAGATTTTATTTCCTATTTTTATTGTGGCTGTTTTGTTATATGGGACATTTCCTATGTTCTCTATAATTAAGGTCTTGTTTAATATTGAAACTGAGACTTCTTCTTTCTCTATTATCCTAAAGACTTTTTTTGTTGAAAAGTTTCCTGATATTGCTGTGACTTCCCATAAAGATGGTGCTTCTCTTTCAGGTACTTTGAATTCAGAAATCTCGCCAGTGGGGATTTCCATTCTCTCAACAATTTTTTTATCTTTATTTTTTATAATTATAACAGAATTAGATTGCATTTTATCCCCGGATTGATCATAGAGAATTACCTTAATTTTTAGATTATCACCTGGCTTAATTTCGTTTTTTTCAAAGATTAAATCAAGGGTTGTTGGGATTTGCTTTATATTTATCCTCTTTTCTACATAACCCTCATTAGCTTTGTTTTTTGATGGTTCTAGGTCATATCCATACATATTTAAATAATACTGCCCGGCCTTTGTTCTAGGGTTAAGAGAAATATTTAGTTGAAAAAAACCATCTTTTATTGTTTCTTTTTGGGTGAGGATTGTTGAATTGAGTGAGCGTAATGAGACTTCAATAAATCCATTTACACTTTCTCCATTCTCTTTTATTGCTTTTCCTTCTATTAAAATATTGTCTCCAGGAGAAAATTCGGAAGAATTCACTTTTGCATTTATGGTAATTCTATCGGATATTTTAAATTCATTTGTTAAAATGTACTCATCACCAACATAAGCTTTAATCTTACATTCTCCTTTTTTATCATTAATTACTTCTTTTATTAGAGCGAGGGATGGCTCCATTCTTTTCTCTTCTCCGGCAGACAATCTTAACGTGTTTCTAAAGAAGTTTAGGGGAGAACCCCCGCAGATGAGATCAACATTAAAAAACCCTGATATACTCGATGCGCTTTTTATTGTAATTGGAATCTGAATAACATCTCCTAGGTTATAAATTTGATTTGGTTGTTTATTAATTATTATCTCCGCGGAGCCTAGTGAGGAAAAGATTAAAATTAAAAGAATAAATCGGAGAAGCATAGATGAAAATGTTTTTCCCATAAAACAATTAAATATTATATCTTTATAAAGATTTAGTTAATTTGTGAAAATTTAAAAACAAAACATTCTATTTGTAATAATATATGAGGAAAGAGAGAAATCTAACTCCGTGGGAGGTGAAGGGGAGGATTGATTATGAAGATATTATAAAAAAATTCGGGCTTTCTAGATTAGATACAAAACTTTTAAAAAGAATAGAGAATATCTTTTAAATGGATGATTTTGTGATCAAAATAGGACTTGAAATTCATGTTCAATTAAAAACAGAAAGTAAAATGTTTTGTCCTTGCAAAGTAGATGTTGATTCAGAACCTAATAAAAATATTTGTCCTATATGTACTGGGCAGCCTGGTATTCTTCCTTCTCCGAATAAAAAGGCAATATACTATGCTATATTAGTATCCCGCGCTTTAAACTGCAAAATTCCGGATTTTTTATATTTCTCAAGAAAAAATTATTTTTATCCAGATCTTCCAAAGGGATATCAAATAACTCAATACGGAATCTCAATAGGTTCGAGAGGAGAAGTTCCTGTACTTTTGGATAAAGAAATTAAATATTTTCCCATTGAAAGGATTAATCTTGAAGAGGAAACTGCAAAA
>JAWAEI010000045.1:0-4957 GCA_038891475.1 Candidatus Pacearchaeota archaeon
ATTTAATGGTTTCTTTTCCATAATAATTCTCAATTTGTGGAGAAGATAAAGACTATAAAGGGACATCGCTGGTACCCTGATGGTAAATACTGGTCATTTCTAAATACCAACGGAACCTTAGAAAGGATTTTAAAAATCTTTGAAGGCGAAAAAATCTATATAGACCCTGCCATACAATTTGAAGACCTCCATAGAGAACTTCTTTCAATAAAATACACTTATATAAATAGAGATTTTCTGAATTTTACAGGCAAACTCCCTTCCGATATTATATTAACGATTCTGACATTAAAGATTATCTTCTTTACCTCGCAGAAGAAAAACAATCTGCGACGTCCACACTTAATCAAGCAATCAATGTCCTGAAGTTCTATTATGGAATGATGCTGAGAAAGAAATTTGTTTATGAAGTCAAAAGACCAAAGAAGGATAAAAAACTTCCTATTGTTTTAAGCAAGGAGGAAATTGAAAAATCCTTGATTCAGTAGATAATATTAAGCACAAAGTAATTTTAATGTTATTATACTCTGCTGGATTAAGAGTCGGAGAGATGGTAAAATTGAGGCCCGAAGATATTGATAGTAAAAGAATGTTGATACATATTAAAGGTTCAAAAGGCAGAAAAGATAGATATACGATACTTTCTGAGACAGCATTAAAATTTCTACAGCAGTACTGGAAGAAATACAAACCACGTAAATGGCTTTTTGAAGGTGCGAGAGTTGGAAGATATATTTCAACAAGGACAGTTCGGGCAATATTTGAGCATGCAAGAGAAAAAGCAGGCATTAGGAAAAATGTTACAGTTCACAGTTTGAGGCATAGTTTTGTAACCCACTTGCTTGAAGCTGGAACAGAATATTCAGGAACTGCTAGGTCATAAAAGCTCAAAGAGAACAGAAATATATACTCATGTAAGCAGTAAAGTCCTTTGGTCAGTCTAAACCTTAAAGAAGGAGGTAATGAATGACGAAGATTGTTCGTAGAAAGGGTGTTTTAGGTTTTTTACCCAGAATTAGCATATCCGCATTGCGCTATATTCCCAAATTGGACGGATATACAAAATAATTGCAGATACGAACAAGTTAGGCGAAATTGATCGATGAGGTGAAAATATGAAAAATATTACTCCTTGCTTTTTTATGCTATGTACGGATCGCACAGAAAATGAATGCCTTGAAAAAGGTTTATTTGGTGATAAACAATGGCATCTACCTCATTTGAAGTCAATAAAGAAAGGAGATATTGGTTTTTTACTGAACGTCTCTAAAGATCAACTTCTTGGTATTTTTGCAGCAGAAGGCGAAGCAAAGCTTAATATTGATCCAAATGCGTGGGGTGGTGAATTTCCCGCTCAAGTGAAGGTGAAATTACTTGGTGAATTACAAAGGATTAAAAAGGCTACAGATAAGTTAGAGAAAATTATAGAATTAAAAGAAATTAAAAGAAATCCTTACCCATATAAGATTCCTTCTAAAAATACATACGGGCCAGAAATTACTGAAAAAGTTTTGTCTCTGTTTGATACTTCAGAACTTCAAAGAGCGGCTGCCCCTCAACCCGAAGAGGTAGGTATATTCCCAGAGACTGCATTGGAAGATGTTGCAGGTTTAAATGATGTAAAAGATTTCGTTTATCAGAGAATTATAGCGCCTTTTGAAGATGAGGAGAAAGCATATTCTTTACGACTTCGCATAGGTGGCGGAATGTTATTATTCGGGCCTCCTGGTACAGGAAAGACACTTATTGCTATGTCTATTGCCAAAAGTATTCAAGCTAAGTTTTTAGATATTAGTCCATCTGTCATTGTAGGTTTTCCCGGTGAAGCAGAAAGAAAATTAGAAAATATTTTTGCAGCTTTGGATAAGGAACCCAGAGCAGTGGTATTTCTTGATGAGGCTGAATGGATTTTGTGTAAACGTGAGGACCAGACCTCTTCAGTTATGCAGAGAATTACTCCAGTGCTTTTAGCCCAATTAAGTAGGATATTTAAGCAAAAAACAAAACCAATCGTTGTTATTGCGGCTACTAATAAACCTCAAATGATCGACACTGCATTTCTGCGCCCTGGGAGATTTGATAGGTTTTTTTATATTGGATTACCTGATAAAAACGCGAGAAAAGACATTATAAAACTACAATTGCGTAATAGAGCACATCAAATAGAGGACAGTGATATTGAAGAAATTGCGGAAAAATTAGAAGGATATTCTGGTGCAGATATAGAGAATATTTTCGAAGAATCTGCGTTTAAAGCATTTAGTAGAAGGGAAAGTGGTGCAGCTCGGATTACTAAAGATGATATAGTTGAAGTAATTGAGAGAACACCAAAATCAGTAACTCCTAATGAAGAAAAACTATTCAAGGAATGGGCCAAAGAAAGAGGTCTGAAAATATGACCGGTTTTATAAAATGGCGACTTTCGATAACACGGTGTTTGCGGTTCGCTTCGTTCGCCCAAATTCTGCCTTTGGCGGAACTTCGCAAACACCTGAAACTTTATATGAAATATTACTAAAGAAAATCCTAACGGAGGGTTAGTATGGAACACTTGGTGGTTTTCATCATCGGTGTAATCTTTGGAGCGGCCATCGTCTTAATCATCAATTGGTTGCGCCGACGAGAAGCACAGGCAATCGCGCAAGAACTAATTTCACAAGTGGAATCTCAAAAGATCCAAGACCTAGAAATTCTTATTAACAGAATCAAAGAATCTTTTGGTTCCCTTTCCTTAGTAGCCCTGTCAAAGAATAGCGAGGAATTCCTAAAACTTGCTGGTGAAACGCTTTCAAAACAAATGCAAATTGGAGAGAAAGAACTTGAAGGAAAGAAAAAACTGATTGACCAGACACTTGAAGCGATGAAAGTAGATTTGCAGAAAGTTCAGGATCTTGTAACTCAATTTGAGAAGGATAGAGAAAGGAAATTTGGTGAACTTGCCAATCAATTGAAATTAACTGCCGAACAAACCGGAAAGCTTCAGGAAACCGCCAATAAATTATATACAGCGTTGGCGAGTACAAGAGTGCGTGGTCAATGGGGAGAAAGAATGGCTGAAGATGTATTAAGATTAGCCGGTTTCATTGAAGGCATTAATTATCAAAAACAGAAAACCTTAGAAACGACACGCCCAGATTACACGTTTCTGTTGCCCCAAAATCTTAAAGTGAACATGGATGTTAAATTTCCTTTGGATAATTATTTGCGTTATCTTGAAGCAGGAGAAGAATCCCAAAAGGAGATGTACAAAACTCAATTCTTAAAAGATGCCAGAAAAAGAATTATGGAAGTAACGACTAGAGATTACATAAACCCTGAAGAGAATACAGTAGACTATGTGATAGTTTTCATTCCAAATGAGCAAGTTTATGCTTTCATTATCGAAAATGACAGATCTCTATTGGACGAAGCACTAAAGAACAAAGTTATACTTTGTTCACCCATTACGCTGTATGCAGTACTTGCTGTAATTAGACAGGCAGTAGATAACTTCAATTTGGAAAAAACAGCCGCCCAAATATTATCTTTGCTTGGCGCATTTAACAAGCAATGGAGTGCATTCCTGAAATCGCTTGAGAAAATGGGGAAAAAGATTGAAGAAGCCCAAAATGAATTTCTTACTTTAACTACAACGCGCCGTAAGCAACTTGAGCGCCCTCTTAGGGAAATTGAGGATTTGAGAAAACAAAAGGGGATTGCAGAAGCATCTTTGATTGAAGGGGATATAATCTCTGTAGAAAACTCTGAAGAAGTGAAAAATGGGAAGTGAGCAAAAAGAAGTAATACGTCCCCTAACACAGCATAAAAGTTTTGTGCCTTACAGCACTCACCCAAATTTTTGCTTCGCAAAAACTTCTTTTATGCTGGAAACGTTATATGAAATTCGAAAACCAGCCTTTCACGGAAAGGAGACCGTAAATTATGACGATGTTGTTGCCTTCGTTTAACTTCACAGGAGGAAAAGAGATAATGAAATTTCTACGCAACTTTCACCTATCGAAAGTTAAACAAAATTTTTTCTTATTTTTACGGGTGGTGGCTTTTAAGAATAACAAACTTAATAAGGTATTAATATTTTATTAGACACAATAATTGCTGAAAATTATGATGGAAGAACTAAATATAAAAAGAAGAACATATGGGGAACATCTTACTCCTATACAAATTTTTGAAGAATTTATATTACCAGAAATAAAAGACTACATACACCAATACATTTGGGTTGATTTATTTGCAGGGGAAAAAATTAAAATTGACAGGAAGATTTGTTGAGGATATGAATGTTATACTGCTATGGAATTTCCACTAAAAGCGGGATGAGCTCTTATGGGTAATTTCTATTGACTTTTTTTGAAAAGACTGATGTTGATATTACAATGATGAATAAAGGATTGCCAAAAATCAATATTAGAAAAGACGAGTCAGGTGAAATTAGAGTTTCATTTAGTAGTTATCAGTCTATTCTTGTGAAAAAGATAAAAAACATTAAGGGAGGCAGATGGCATCCAGATGAAAAATATTGGTCATTTCCGAATACTAACGGAATTTTAGAGAAGATTTTTAAAGTCTTTGAAAGTGAAGAAATTAATTTAGACCCTGCTCTCCAATCTCAGCATCCTTCTCCCATCATTGTGAGGGACAAAATTTCCCCTGCGGAAGCAGACAAGCAATCTCTCTATAACTTTGAGGATTTGAGAAGAGAACTTGTTTCAAGAAAATACAGCTATAAAACCATTAAAGCCTATATTTATTTCAATAAAGATTTTCTAAACTTCTGGGGAAGGCAATCTTATACTTCCTATCTTGAATTTAATACCTGAACACGAAAGAGTAGAATTTTTTAAAAAACATATATTTTTATTTGACATTCAAAAAGAACTAGTTGAAAAAGCCATATGCAATGCTGCAAGGTATGGCATTCCTTCAGAAGTAGCACAAAAAAACATCTGCCTAAGGG
>JAWAEI010000046.1:0-4890 GCA_038891475.1 Candidatus Pacearchaeota archaeon
AGTTTGGACAATAAATGGAAACAACATATACTATAATAGAGGGAATGTTGGAATTGGGACAGATGGTCTCCTTACTGAACGCTTAAATATAAAGGGTAATGTGATTATTATAGGAAATTTATCTCTTCCAAGAGGTTATTCTATAATCTTACCGGGTGAGGGGGTGGATGAAGATGGAGATGGATATTATCGAATCGGAAGCAGTTATGTGGCAACAATTATTTCATCAACCGGTGTGCGTACAACTAATCTGCCTGGTACTGATTGCTATGATAGAAACGCATCAGCCCATCCAGGACAAACCCGTTATTTTCAGTATCATAGAGGGGATAATAGCTTTGATTATGATTGTGATAGGCACGTTACTTATATGAGGCGTGGAATTAAGACCTTTTTACCATATGGAAGAGATATAGGGAGAGAAATGATTAATAGTACTCTCTCAGAATGTACTAATTTAAGTGGATTTGGTGAGTGGTGGAGACTCACAGTGTTACAAGAAGATTTTCGTGGGGCCTCCCCACATATTATTATGGAAGGAGATACAGAGTACTCCTGCCCAACAGAGTATTTTTTTGCTAAATCAGTTAACAATTTGTTGTATTGTTATAGGAATTTTAATGACTGCAGTAATAATAGGGCAGCAGTTCAACCATATTCTCAGCCAGCTTACAGGCGTTGATTATTCTTTTTTATTATTTTATTAAATAAGTAAGACATACACATTACTTGACTAATTCTTTTAAAATATCGTCAATTTCAATTTCAAAGATGGCGACAGGCATTTTTATCCTCCAATTTTTCAAGATTCTTGGATGGATTTCCCCAATATAACCAATTTTCTTTTCATTGAAAAATATTTGACCGACCCTTCCATCTATAAATATGTGCGGTGCTCTTTCTGGCTCATTTAATTTTATTTCTATGTTCAGCATTCTAAGAAGATATTCCATAATTTGTTTTATTCTTGTATAGTTTCCAGGAGATACCGCTATTGCTAAGGACTCAATTTCTTTTATTTTATTTCCATTTTTTATGAAAACTCTTCCGAGTTCAAAGATTTCTTGAGGATATTCAGAATCGACATTCTCTGAAAGATTCTTCAGTAAAGAGTATGAAAGATTATTTCTTAGAATACCAAAATCTGTTTTTGATTTTTCTATTTCTATAAAATTCTCACTACCTTCTTCCATTTTTTCCATGATCTCTTTTTTTTGTATGATATGGTAATTTAATACTTCAATCATTCCGAGACCAACCAAAATCTCAGCTATTTTTGATTTTGTTATTTCATTTTTGTCTGTAGATCCTATAGTATAAACATTTGGAATTATTGGAGTGAAGTTTTCATAACCATAAGCAATAGCTACATCTTCTATTATATCAACTTCATGTAAGATATCGATCCTCCACGCTGGGATCTCAACCACACCATTACTGTAATTGTAACCCATTCTTTCAAGGAGTATTTTTAATTCTTTCTCTTTTAGAGATAGGCCTAAAAGCCTATTTACATTTTCCAAAGAAATTTTCATTTTTTCAGGTGTTAAGTTAGGAGTTAATTCTTTTCTTTTGTGTCTAATTACCATTTGGTATATTGCTCCACCCATTTCGGCGAGAGCCGTGGTAATAATATTAATGCAGTACTTCGCTGTTTCAAAATCCAATCCAGAGCATTCTATAAAAACGTCCTTTGTTTCATTAGTTACTTTTCCAGTTTCTTTAGAGTTGATTATTGGAGGCATACTTAATATCTTATTGTCTGCGTCCATAAAAACTGGGAACTTCGCTTTACCCGCTAAGAGGTGTGCATACTCTTTTCCTGTTGGATGTTTTTGTAAAATTTCTAGACCAGAGAGTTCTTTTTCTGATTCAAGGGGGACAAATTTAATTTTATCCGGTTCTATAGCTTTAAATGTTATTGGTAATTTTATCTTTTCTAATGGATAAATCCCTATGGCTACTTTTTTTCTTTTCCTTCCTAGAGTAACATGTAATTTTTCTTGCATTTCAATAATCTCTTTTATTCTTTCATCATTAAAGGCCAGACCTTTAACAATAGCACACGCAGTATATGGTCTTACTTCCTTTACAGAAGGGTCAATTATCACTTCATAATCTTTTTGTGGAGGGTTTAGCTTGTACTCTTTCAATCCGGTTTTTTTGCCCAGGAAAGAAAGAAAAGTTCTTTTATATCCTGAATATGAAAGAAGGTCTGGGCGATTTGGAGATATCTCTATACATATCTCTTTTTCGTTTATACTTTCTATTGGAGTTCCGAACATAGCTATTTTATTCTGTAGTTTTTCATCTAATTTTCCTATTTCTCTTTCAAATCTAGATCTATTTAAAGTTAGTATAGCCATTTTAAAATAAAGGTAATTCTTTCTTATTTTTTTCCTCCCTTCTTTTTCTTGGCAATATGTGGAAATGGACGTGATTTATTATTTGCCCAGCCACTTTTCCGTTATTGACCGAGCAGTTGAAACCTTCTGCATTGTATTTTTTTATTATAATTCTTGCGACCTCTTTTATAACTTCTATATATTTCTGAGAAGTATCCTTGTCTAGATCCATTATAGTGTTAAAGTGTTTTTTTGGAATTAAAAGGGTGTGACCTTCTACTACCGGTTTTATATCAAGGAAGGCTAAGAAATCCTTATTTTCAAAAACCTTTTCACAAGGAAGTTCCCCTTTTACAATCTTACAAAATATACAATCATTACTCTTCTCTATTTTTTTTATTTTTACCGATTCAATCCCCATTTTATTTTACTTTTTTAATATACAATCTTCATTATTTTATAATTTTTTTACTTATTTAGGCCTTCATCCAAAATTTTATTTTTCTTATTTTTGTTATATCATTCTCATATAATTCACGAAGATCTTTTATTTGATAATAATCCATAATCATCCTATCAAAACCAGGCCCCCAAGCTAGGACAGGTATGTTTTCCCCCATTAATGGGATTACAACTTCAGGCCTCATCATTCCCGCACCACCTAGTTCTACCCATACCTTTTTTTCTTCATGGAAGACATCTATTTCCACTGAGGGTTCTGTATAGGGGAAATATGACGGACGGAATCTAATTTTATCAAACCCCATTTTGCTAAAGAACACCTTTAGATAACCTAAAAGATGTTTAAAGTTTGCATTTTTATCAGCGACAATACCCTCCGTTTGATTAAATTCAATATTATGTTTCCAATCAATGGTCTCATTTCTAAATACTTTTCCTATAGCGAAGAATTTTACAGGAAGGTTTTGTGATCTAATCTTTGCAAGGGTTTCTGAAGAAATACATGTAGTGTGTGTTCTTAGTATTAATTTTTTTGCCTCTTCCTCATCCCATCGATATTTCCATCCTCTGCTTCCACCAACTCCTTCTTCATGACTCTTTTTTACCATTTTCACAATTTCCTTTTGAGGAAGTTCTGCTTTAGCATTTAGAAAGAAGGTGTCCTGCATCTCTCTTGCAGGATGATCTTGAGGGGTAAATAGTGCATCAAAATTCCAAAACGAGCTCACAATAAAGTTCCCTGTCATTTCTTTAAACCCCATCTCTGTCCAAATTTTTCTTGCGTATTCGATTGCTTGTGAGACGAAATGTCTCTTTCCACCACTTATAATCGGAACAGGCATATTAATATCGTATCTTCTGAACTTTTTTCCTTTCCAAAGTGTTTCTTTTTTGATTAAATCAGGAGTTACTTGTTCTATCAAATTTAACCTGGTCAAATTTTCTCTTATCAATTTTTTGCCAAGCTCTGTTAAATTTATGTTTATAATGTCCTCTTTTTCTATTCTAACTATGTCTCTTCTTTTTTTCAAATATTCTAGTATCCTTCTCTGCTCTTCTGTAAGGGAGTCATAGTCTAATGGAAGCGATTCTAAAAAGATTTCTTCTGGCGTCTTTTTTGATACTTCGACTTTGTTTGGGTTGAATATTATTTTTCCATTTTTTATTTCTATAATAGATCTATTTTTTAGATACCCTAACGCAGCTTCAAATTCGTCTTTTGAGAGGTTGGCTTGATTCATTGCATCTTGGATGTTTAAAATAATCTTTTCATTTAGTAAGTTAAGCAACCTCCTTTCTGGAAGATTTTTCTTTAAGTATAACGCACCATTTGTTCCAACTACAACAATCTTCTTTTTTTCTTTGGAAATTTCAACTATTTTTTTATTGTTTAAGTACCCTAAAGTCCTAATTACAGAAACTTTATCGAGATTTGATTTTTTGCATATGTCAGAGATTTTTCTTTCTTCTAAATGGGGGAGTATTTTCCTTTCATTTGGGCTCAAGGATTCTAAGATTTTGTCTATTTTCATTTTTAGTAAATAATCCATTAACTTATTCTGAAAATGTTTTTTCTTTTAGTTTGATTAATTCGAGTTTTGCGGTCATTTTTGTTGGCATTCCCAATATAATACCTAACGATTTTAAGTCGTGTAGATTTCTTCTTTCTTTAGATATAAATACCATATTTAAATTATTCTTGTTGCATACTTTTATATTTTGTCTTACCCTACCCAATATTGCGGCCTTTTCCATGTTCTTTGAATATAATATCTCATCGAGGTTAATTCCAATTCTTACATTATTTTTTTTTGCGAGTTTAGCTAGGACGGTGTCAAATCCAGAATCTCTCTGTTTTTGTTTATCCTTTCTACCTACTAGATTTATTAATAACACATCTATTTTTTCCTTTTCTAAAACCTTTTTAGATAATTCTTCACTTTCCCCTAAGAAGATTATTCTTTTCTTTTTGTTCTCTCTTATGCTCTTTCTTATCTTTTGGAAGTCCTTACCCTTTATGAGAAGATAATCCATTTTAAAATTCCCCATTCTTAAATTCATCCTTCAATTAGTGTTCCGATAA
>JAWAEI010000047.1:0-4839 GCA_038891475.1 Candidatus Pacearchaeota archaeon
TTTTTGTACGCTTCACCAGAAGAGAGAATTTTTTTAGCGTGTTTTTTCCCTTCCCCCTTCTTACAAATTTTTGTTAATTCAAAAATTTCTCCAGCAAGGAAAGTTGCCTTTTCTTCTAAATCGACCGGCCCTGTTTCTTTTGGATCTAAAATTTTCAAGATGTCTCTTAATTCTAAAGCCGGCCCGATTCCAGAACCAATGGGTTGGCTTCCATCTGTTAACACACATTTTAATTTTCTTTTAAAGTATTTTCCAAGAAATTCAAATTTTCTTTTCAGAGACATTGCTTCATTTTTATCTACCTTAGCACCCTTTCCATAAGGAATATCAATTAAGATATATTTGCTTCCAGCCGCTATCTTTTTCGACATTATTGAGGCTATAAGCATAGGTTTTGGGTCTATTTTCAAAAATTTTTCAACATTAATTATTTTTGAATCTGCTGGTACTATCTTAAGGGATCCTCCCCAAATCATACAACCGTTTGTTTTCTCTATTATCTTCTTTACCTCTTCCATCGAAAATTCAACGCGGGCTATTGTTTCTATTACGTCTGCTGTACCTGCGGCACTTGTTATAGCTCTCGAAGAACTTTTTGGTATTGTAAGCCCTGCTGCTGCACATATGGAAACAACTAAAGGTGTTGTCCTATTTCCTGGAACCCCTCCTATAGAGTGTTTATCTACCACAAATTTTCTCTTTAAAGATAAACGCTCCCCGGTATTTAGAAATGCTTTTATTAAATAAATAATCTCTCTTAAACTCATCCCATATTTATATACAGAAGAGACAAATAATGCAATCTCTGCCTCTGAAATAGAATTAAGAACTATCTCTTTCATAATAGATGTTATTTCTTTCTCACTCAAAGTTTTGCCTTCCATTTTTTTTCTTATATAGTCTACGCTAGCAACCGGGTCTGACAGATTAACATCCACTCTTTGTCCTGTTCTCAGATTTAAAATATCGTTTAATTCAGCCGAAATAGCAACCTCATTAGAACCCACAACACGATTATCAATTATATTGATTATTGCAGAAATTCCTCTCTGTGGAGTGGATAATGTTGTAAGAATTATTCTATCATGTGTGTGAACCCCTAGAATTTCTGCTGTTTTTTTATTAAGTATTGCTACAGGGATTCCTGCTGACCATCCTAATGTCTTAACTTTTAACTCCATCTTTTCTATATATAGACTTTCCTTAATAATTATTTAAACTAATGTTTGTCAGAACTTTTACTAAAAACTTCAGATCCAAATTTCTTTTTATAAACATCAAGAAAGACTATTAGATATGAAATTATTAGGGGGCCAAGGATAAATCCTAGAACTCCGAAAAAGAGTAACCCTCCTATCATAGAGATTAATACGACTCCTTGATGGATATTCACTTTCTTAGAAACAATTAGGGGTCTTAGGTAATTATCAATTGAAGAGGATATGGTCCCAAAAAAGGCAATACCAATTATTGATATAAGAGAAGCTTTTGTGATTATTAAACTTATTAAAACAGGAACCCAAACTAGACTGGGGCCAATAATTGGAAGTATTCCAAATAGTATAGAAATTGTAGTTAGTAAAAGAGCTTTAGGTACTCCGAATATGAAAAAAGCGGCACCCACAATTAACCCCTGTAATATACCAACAATTACTTGACCATAAAGAATAGAAGATGTAATATTTACAGAATACTCAAATAATTTTTCTTTCACTTCTTTTGAGAAAGGAAGTAAATCTTTTATGTATGAAACCAAAAGATCTTTATCTCTCAAAACGAAAAAGAAAGTAAAGAGAATTACTAGTAAGTGTAATAGAATTATTGGAGAATTAATAATCACTTCTGCTATAGAATTAGTTATTTTATTTGACATATTTACTAGAAAAGATGAAAGTATATCTGAAATTTCTTTTGAGAATGGTTGTGAAATAGGCAAACCTGAAGAAATCGACCTTGAAAGTTCAACTATATCTATTTTATTTATTTTTTGGAAAAAATCAAAAGATTGCTTAACTAAAATAGGAACAAAAAACCAAAGAATTGTTAATATTATGATAAATAAAAATATAATAATTAAAATAGCAGATAGGTCCTTAGATTTTGTGTGTTTAAAAAGCCAGTTATAAACTGGAGAAAAAATGAAGGCTAGGATGAATGCTAATAATATTGAAAGTATTATTGGTTTTAAAATTAATATAGAGAGCAGGATTAAGACTAAAAACAGAATTGCGGCAATAAAATTCTTCATATCTTTTTCATCTATCATTTCATCTTCTTTTACAAGAAGGAGAAATTTATAAAACTTTGTAAACTAAAAAATTTATAAAGGATTTTTTTTAAATATATTCATGAATTTTATAAAAAAAATTTTTTTTGGTGAGGTTGATTTGACTGTTCATTATCAATTCCAAAAATTTGGAAGAGGGGAATTTAAAAATAGAGCTCTTATACAGGCCAAGAAAATTGGAGACAAGTATCACCTTCTTACAAGTTACGAATTTGCTAATGATTTAGTCTCTTTCTGTGCTAAGAAATTAGGGCATAACAAAACAAAAGTTTCAGGGGCTGTTATCTCTACAGGAGACTTGGGAAGAATATTAGAATTCAAGAATATAAAAAAATTTCAGGGGGTAAAGAAATATATTATTGACAATGAACTCGCTGGTGAAGAAATTTTATTTGCAATAGAAAAATATCCTAAGGCATTTTTTGCTCTAAGTTTTTCGTTTGGTGATACGTCTTTAAAAATAAAACCAAAACCACCAAGAACTACAAAGGTAAGTAAAGTAGAAGAAACTCAAAAACCTGATTTTTGTGGTGTTGTAACTAAAGATAAGGAAATTATAAAAAGTTTTATTTTTGAAGATAACGATTTCAAAATGGCCAACGTGCGCCATACCTATATTATAAATGAGATAAAAATACCAGAAGAACTAAAAAAAACAGAAAATTTTGCAAAGATGAGAGAAGAGGCTATAAGAAAAGGTAAAATAATAAGGGAATCTGAAATAGATGGTAAAAAGTTAAAGAGAGAAATCGAGTTTGAGGTTTAAGGAGGGCTTAATTAAAAATAAGTGTTCCTATAATAAAAGAGTCGAAAAAGAACTATAGATTAAATATAAATATTTTTTGAGAGATTATAGTGACTTAAAGTTAAATAAAGATGAAATAGTTTATATAAAGGCTTCTTTAAAGGATATAATCTAACAAAAAAGGTAGATTTTATTGATAATATGTGTTAATAAAAGAAAAATTATTGAATCGGTTCTTTTATTTACTAAATTTGGGTGTTGAACTGTTACAACAAGTTTCTAAAACCATGAGGGTTTGTTAAAGGAAAAGATAAATTAATAAACTTTAATCAAGATAGATTGCTATGAACACAGAAACTAGATTAAAATTAATCAAAGAATTTGCTGAGGAAATTGTTACAGAGGAAGAGCTTAAAAGATTGTTTGAAACAAATCCACACCCGGTTGCCTATGATGGTTTCGAGCCTTCTGGACTTGCTCCAATTCATTTTGGACTTTTAAGAGCTATAAATTTAGAGAATATGCTTAAAGCGGGAATAAAGTTTAAACTATATCTTGCAGATTATTTTGCTTTTATTAATAATAAGCTAGGGGGTGATTTAGAGAAGATAAGGATTGCTGGCAAATATTTTATTGAAGTTTGGAAAGCATGTGGAATAGATACGAGCAAAGTAGAAGTGGTTTGGGCAAAAGATATCATGGATAGCCTTGATTACTGGGATAAAACCCTCAAGATAGCCCGAGAAATATCACTTGAAAGGAATGTACGTGCAACAACGATTATGGGAAGAAAACAGGGAGAAAAATTAACGATGGGACAGTTATTTTATCCGCCTATGCAGGTAACTGATATTTTTCATATGAATATTGATATCTGTCAGTTAGGGATGGATCAAAGAAGAGCAAATATGTTAGCAAGAGATGTTTCTGGTAAGTTGGGGTGGAAGAAGCCTATAGCCATTCATCACCATATATTATTGGGACTACAAGGACTACAAAAAAAATCAACAGAAGAGGAAACCTTACTGGCCTCTAAGATGTCGAAATCAGATCCAAGAACATGTATATACATGCACGATACTTACGAAGAGCTTAAACAAAAAATAAATAATGCCTTCTGCCCCCCAAAACAAGAGGAAGGAAACCCTTTATTAGAGTATTGTAAGTATATTATTTTCAAAAAAATAAATTCTATGAAAATTGAAAGACAACAAAAATTTGGAGGAGACGTAGAGTTCAAAAGTTACAATGAATTAAGAAATGCTTATCTTAAGGGAGAACTTCATCCAGCTGATCTTAAGAGAGGAGTTGCGGAAGAATTGAATAAATTAATAAAACCGGTCAGGGAATATTTTGAAAAGAATAAAAAAGCAAAAGAACTTTATGAAACCGTTAAAAAATTTCAAATAACTAAATAATTTTTAGAATTATCTTGAGTAAAAAATAATTAGAGAAAAATTATCGGGTCTAATAGATTATGTATCTAAAAATTTTCTTGCTATTCAATAATTTAACTCTTGTGTTCTGCAGGGTTTAAAGTGTCATTAACCTTACCCCTGATGACTTAGTTAGTTTTAAAAACCTTCTTTTATTGATATTTAAATCCCAGAGGTTTAAAGAATAAACTAACAAAATAAAATGCTTCCCGCTAAAATACTAAATAGAAATGCCAACTCAAAGATCTCCAAGAAAAGGAAGCTTAGAATATTGGCCGAGAAAGAGAGCATCTAGACTTCTTCCAAGAATTAATTGGAAAGCTATTCAGTATAACTCAAAAGGGCTTAAAGGATTTATATGTTATAAAGCT
>JAWAEI010000048.1:0-389 GCA_038891475.1 Candidatus Pacearchaeota archaeon
GTACAACTTCTTTGGTAATAGATGCTGGTGTTTGAGCCCATGAAAATCTTGAAACTACCTCTACGCTAACTGTAGTTTTGTTTGAGTTAGATGTTGCATCCAAATTGTCCCAATATACAGTTAAGTTAACTTTATAAGTTCCAGGCAATGTTCCGGCTGGTATGCTTATAATTGTTTCGTTTGATTTCGAAGTATTCTTTAATACAATTCCATAAATAAACTCTGAAGGTGAGGCAGACCAGCCTGTAGGTAGGCTTATGTTTAACTTGGTATTATTTGCTCTTGCATTTCCCATGTTATTTAAAGTAAAGTTCAAACTAAAACTTCTGCCCTGTTCAGGCGTTATGCCGGTAATTCGAATGTTAGTCACATTTGGTACTATTGTCATA
>JAWAEI010000048.1:399-4831 GCA_038891475.1 Candidatus Pacearchaeota archaeon
TAGATGTATTACCGACGGCTTGTAGTATTATAGGTGAAGTGCAATTACTAAGAGATGAAGTGTCGTTTGCACATATTTTTAAAGAATGATTTCCTACTTGAGTTGAACTATAAGTTGTATTATAATATGAGTCATTCTTACTCATGAAATCTATATAAATAGAATCGTCAGGTCTTGTAACATTTATCCATGCTTTATCAACCGCAAAATTATCTGTTATCTTTGCTTTTATCGAAACATTTTCTATTATTTCAAATACTTGTGGTGTGACATTTATTTCACTTATTATAGGCGGTATATCTGTGACATTTAAGTAAAAGTCTGTAATTCTTTCTGGAGGGTCTGCACTTACATTTCTTATTGTAAGTTTGACATAGTACAATCCTGGGGTTTGCCCAGCTGGTATGTTATAGCTAACTGTAAGGTTTCTCAATGCCTGTCTTTCCAAATCGAATTCTGTTGGTGTTACTGTTACCAAGGCAGAACCATTCTCACTTTTGTAAACTTTTAATGGTATCTTTACATTTCCTTTATTTGTGACATTAATATCTCCGATGACTTGTTGAGTGTTTGGCGGTGCAAGTACGGTGCCAAAAGTTGAAGGTGCTCTTATCCATGAAAGATTTGCAGGAATTGTGATATTTAACAAAGTGTCATCGTAACCTGCATTTGTAGTTGAAGTTCTCAAATAGGCCCAGTAATTCCCTGGTACTTGCCCTGCAGGAATTGTTACACTAACATTAGAAGTAAAACTGTTGCCGGCAGGTAGGTATTCCCAAGTTGTTATAGTGAATGAAACATCACATGTTGGGCAATCCATTCCAAAATTACCAGAAGCTCTAAGCCAATTTATGTTTATTCCTGTTAATGCGTCGTTTCCTGTAGCTTGTATTGTCATAGTTCCAACTACTGAAGTTGTATCATGTTGAAGGGTGGGCTCGAACTTATCTGGTGAGACGCTAATTACAGGATTAGATGATACGGCAATCTCTGTTGTGTCTGTAGTAGAATTTGTAGTTAGGTCGGGATTTCTCCATTCTGATTTTCCAGTAAGGGTTATAAGCTGTGGTGGTGTGGCCGCTGGAACCGTTACTTTAACTGGCCACACATAGCTTTGGTTTGCATAAATCGTTCCGATTGACTTGAAACTTTCATTGTAGTTTAGAGGAATTGTAGCAAAAACTGATAGATTAACATCATAAGCTGTTGCTGGCCCTCTGTTAGTGAAGTTTACTATTAAATCAAAGGAGTAGTTAGCCGTCTGAGTTATTCCTGTTGCTGTCACTGATTCAGGAGTATTGTTTACTTCACCATATATTTTACCCCAAACATCAAAGTAACCTACAAAAGTTGAGTTTGTGTTGTTTTCTGGTGGTTGATCTCTTGCAAACACCGTGACATTATGTGTTCCTCCTATTGATGGTGTATACTGTCCGCGGTAAGTATTTCCGGATAACTTGTGCATGCTTATGTTTACATAAACTCCATCTGGCCTCCCTATTCTTGCCCACGTCTCGTTTACTCCATAATCATCTGTTACATCTGCAGTAATATTTGTTGCATTCAGATTTGCTTCTATACTCGCATTTGGTATAATCGAAGTGTTTACTATCACTGGCATAGTCAAATCTTTAATCCATATTTTTGCTATGGTTTCGCTTCTACTTGCATTTGCTATGTAAAATAGAGTTGTGTTATCACCTATGTTACATTTGAACGTTATATTTCCTTTATCAAACGGATTCCATAAATGAACAGAATAGCCTGTAGCATTTGTCCATTCTGTTCCGTTAAATATAAAACTACCATCAGTCTTGTAAGAGAAGTTTACTGCATAATTTGCTACATCACTAGAATCGTAAGTATCTTTAACCTTACAGCTTATATTGAATGGATCTGGATACTTTTGTATAGATTCGTTTGCAGGAAATGCCCAGAAGACGTCTGCCAGTGAAAGAATTTTTACTGTTACATTAGATTCACCCTTATCATAAGATTCGTTGGTAGCATTGACTATTATCAATCTCCAGCCTTTATCTTGTTCTGTCAATGCAAATGCAGAATTGTTGTGACCGGTGAAAATCAAAGCAGATTCATTATACCATCTTACTGTTATTGTAGGAGATTGTGTTAGGTCATTGTAATTTTCGTCTCTTGTTGTTGAATTCAGAGGCATAGTTTCATTTTTCTTCCAAGTTGTAGCATTAATTGGCTGAGTTATATTCAAGTACAAAATACCTTTTGATACAACCCAAGTTGTGTTTGTATCTGATGGATCAATCAATGGATCTGTGGATGTCGCATTTATCCAAATTGTATAGTTTCCTGGGCTTATAGTATCTGGTGGATCGTAGGTTACTGAACACCAGCCGGTTGAGTTTGCTGTACAAGAAGCAAATAAAGCAGTAGCATTGTAGAACCTAACTGTTGTGTTTGGTCCAGCATCACCTTCATCGGAGATATTCACATGGACTGTTATATTTGTTTGATATGGTGTAAAGGAATTGTTTCTATACACACTTGTGTATTGACGAATTATGTCGGTTATTTTTAATGGCCTGATTGGCCATAGCCTGAAAGCATTTGTTTTTATCCTACTCATATTGTTGTAATACTCAACATTAGAAGCATTCATCCTTATACTATACAAACCTAAATCTTTTCCAGTGGAATCCCAAGTGCAGTTGTAAGTACCATTTCCATAGTTGCCTACTCCGGTACATTCATAATATGTTGGTGTTGGAGATATCATCGTAAAGCTAACCAGTGCATTAGTTATATTCTCACTAAAACATTCGTCTGTTACATCACCTGTAACATTTATCAAACTTTGAGTCAAGTAGTCCTGTCCGTCTGGGTAAGTAACATTAGGCCACAGGTCGCCTATGATAGTTACATTAAATACGCTAGAAGTAGAATCCTTATAACAACTATCACCAGCTATATAACCAAGCCATTTCTGTTTACCTTTTTTATACAATGGAGAACATGAAGGATTGAAGTAATAGGTTGCATTTCCATTAAAAGTTCTATTGTTACCGTCTAAACGATACTCTGTTCCATCCCAAGTTATATTGAATTTAACTCTCGGTGAATCTTTTGCTGCAATATACTCTGCAGCTTTACCTTCATCGGTATCATTGACAAAGAGAACAAATTTTGCTGTATAAGTACCATTTCTATTAACAGAAGTTTCATTTCCTTCTTGATAGATTATAGTTACAGCATCTCTCTCTAATATATGAGTCTGTTCTGCCGTTTCATTATATCCTTGACCCTGCACATCAGTAGCGTTAAACTTAAAGTTCCAAGGCCATGTTGTTTCTCCTTTTAAATCACCACATGAATAAGGATTGTTCATATCGTTTCTGGTAAATGTTACAACGGTATTGCTTGGGTTTGTTACAAGTTTACACTCTGTTATAGTGTATGGAAATCCTGACGGCCTCTCCATCAAACAAACATTAACATCAATATAATGAGTAACTGTTACTGAAAATGTGTAGTTAGTTCCCCACCCCCCGCTAGTAGGTGAAATAGTTGGATTCTCTAGGAGCACAGGCCCAACAAGGAAGAAAGCATTTGTTTGTGTTTTTGTGCCATTATTGTAATTAGTTTTAGAGGATTTCATCGTTACATTATACCAACCTGAAGGCTTTCCAGCAGAAGACCAGAAGCAATCATATGCTTGTGATGTGGAATTATATGAAGCACTACAAGTATAGTTGTTTGGACCATACAATTCATAAATAACAGTAGCATCTGTTATCGCAATATTACAATCGTCTGTTATATTTCCACGTAAAAGTATGGTATCTCCTACTGTGTAGTTTGATGAACCGTTTGGTTGAATTATTGTGTTATTCATGCTCCCTATAATATTTACAACTAAAGTTTGGTAGAATTGGGTTGAGTTATCTTTGTACCTTTCAGCATTAGTTACATTCACAATCCAGCTTCTTTGTCCTGGTGTGAAGATGCATGTTGGATTAAAGCTTCTGTAGTAATGAGTTCCGTTATGTGCTTCTTCTGTATCGTTTTCTGCATAAGCAGTGCCATTATGAACCCAGAAGTGGATCTCTGTTAGATTTAATTTACGTTTTTCTTCGGTAGGTGTGGTATAGTTGTCCAGTACTAAATCCCAGACTTGAGCCGATATGTTGATTACATTATTTGGTTCTGAATCGCTTCTATTAACATAAGAATTATTACCAGCAAAATCTCTTATTTGAATGCTGTTTTTCTCGACAGTAAAACTCTGTACAGATAAACTATTGTTTACATAGCCAGTTAGAGAGCTTGCATTGAACTTGAACTGCCAAGTGCCCAAATTATTCCATGTAAAGTTTTTGCTTGTGAAGAAATAATAATTATTACAATTGGTGCAAGTTGTTTGATTTTCAATCCACCAGCTACCAGAGCTATTGCTCAT
>JAWAEI010000049.1:0-4688 GCA_038891475.1 Candidatus Pacearchaeota archaeon
TCGTCCCCACCCCAACCCTTCCATTTGTTGCGTCGATGAAAAGTGTGTTTGTGTTAAATGATTGATTGAATGCTCCGAATGAGTTTGCTTTATTGATAAATGCAACATTCGAATAATTTCCTGTCCAAAGAGGGTCTGATTCTCCACCAGCTATTCTCGCGTCGATAGTCGAATTTAAGTTCGTTTCATTAAAATTAAGTTCAGTTCCATTAAATGAAAGATATTTCTGACTAGATATTCCAATTATCCAGTTGAAGATTCCCTTTAACCAACTTGCACTTACATTTCCAGCTGTCTCGATACCAATATCTGCAACCGAGGTATAAGCCCTTACAGGTAAAAAGAAACACAAAACAAAAAAAACAAAGAACATGAAAAGGAAATATTTTTTATTTGTTTTACCCTTTTTTAACCCTCTAAGCCCCTCGCCTCTTAAAACCTTAGCTCTACCATTTTTCTTTAACACAGGATATTTCTTAAAAACTATCTTCTTATTAGTAAAAGAAAGATACCATACACTATTAGACATATAAAAAGTATCTCATATTTAATAATAAAAATTAGGCGATTAAAAGGGGATAAAAAAGAGAATTACGGGCCCTTTTTACTGACTATTAAAAATTATCTTAATAAAGTTTATAAAATACGGGATGTTTTCAGATTATGAAAAAGAGGGAAAATGAAAAGCCCTATAAAAATATATTTAGATAACGAAACAAAAAAGAAGTTAATACAAAAAGCGAATGAAACCGGATTTTACGGAAGGGGCGCCCTCACAAAATTCTTTGAGAAAATAGCAAACGAAGACATTTGTTTCTTAGATGAAAATCTAAGAAAAATGCTAAAAATATTATTCTCTTCAAAGGAATAGACCATAAACTTAATATTAAATCTCAATAATTTTAGAAAAAATAATTAACAATTACCCTACAAACAAAGACTACCTAAAATACCACCTTCCATTAGGAAGCATATTTGTGAAATCAATCACAACTCTGTTTTCGTTTGATTTTATTAAATAACCTTCACCAACTCTCAATATTTTTATATTATCAAAATTGTGTTGACGATCATAAAATCTACCAAGTGGATTTTTAACAAAATCTATACGATCTCTTATTTCACCTCTAAATACATTCTCAATTATATCACTCATATTATACTCTCTGTATAAAGGATAGGCTATATAATTCCAACCACGATTAAGCTCAAACCTCCTATTTATAACTCTCCCTCCTCTAATGGTAAAGGAAGTAGGAGAACTTACCTGAATATAATATGGCTCTTGAGGATTCCATTCTCCAATATCATTAACTCCAAGCTCTGGAACAAAAATTCTTCCGTGCGAATCTTTAACTTTTAACAAAACCCCTCGTTCAATCAATGGAGCAAAAATTTCTTCAAGATCCCTCGAATCTTCTGGAACAAGATAAGATGAAACAAGATTCCAGCCGGTTCTAAGATTTATTGTTTGCTGTAAATAAACAAAACGGGAGTTTCTTCTTCCAGGAGTTGGGCTCGCTGGAATGATATTTATATAATCCCTTGGCCCACCTCCTCGCGCAATAGCAGAACCATTGAAATACGGATTGATTAATGAAATAGTATCCCCATCTCCAGCAGCTCCTACGAAAAAAGTGAAATTCAAACTATCTAAGAGATTATTATTTCTATCACGAATCTCTATATACTCGCCGCTATTATCTAAGGAAAAAGATGCTTGAATTATTTTTCCTTCGTAACCTTGATTTTCATTTAGAAATATTTGTGGATTCTGAACAATAACAGCATACTCATCTGGCTCTAAAACCATTTCGTCTCCTCTTACTAAACTAAAATTAAAACTACCCCCGTTCTCTACAATATAAGCTCCCTCAAGATTAATATTGTTATAACCATTATTATAAATCTCTATCCACTCATACCCGTTCTCTCTTAGAGGAATAGCATCATACATAACCTCATTAATAACGAGATTGGCCCTAACAACTCCTGCAAAAATCACTAAAAAAACAACTAAATAAAAAATCCTCTCAAATTTAACTGAATTTTTTGATTTTTTTAACGTCATTTTAACTATAAAGTAGTTTCCTTTTTAAACTTTTCCTTTACCCAACTTTTATTGTAGCATTAGGCCCCAAAAACCCTCTTTGATTAGCGGGTAAAGGCCCAATACTTTTTGCTTTAATCTTGGAATTAAAAGTAACATTACCGCTCCCTACAAAAGTTATATTATAATTACCTAAATTTATATCTGAATTAATAACACAATAATGACTCAAATTAATCACCCAGTTTCCCCAACCGGGATAATTGCAAGTATTATAAACTAAAGTCAAAACAACTTCCCCCCCATCAGAAACAATCCTATTTCCTGTTAAATTCACATATTTAGTATCACCGAAATAACCAGATTTTGTTCCATTAATGGTATAATTGGTATCAAAAAACTTTCCATTAGCCATTTCATAATATTCTCTCAAAGTTTTTCTCGTTATCCAACCCGAAGAATTCGTTAGTTCTGTAAATTTTAAAACATTATTAACATCAAAACCAGAAACATTTGCTCCACTAATAGAGCTTCCATTTGTTTCATTAACATAAACATCCATGTACCAAAAAACATTAAGAATACTACCAGGAGATTGAAAAAATCCTACCTTAGATTTGTCGAAAGTTCCATTTATTAAATCAATAGTTCCGTTATCATTATAAAAATAAATATCTTTAGAGAATGAGCCAATAGAACTTGAATTAAGAATAGTATCATTAATCTCAACAACCCTCATCCTTTTTGAGTTTATTGAAGAGAGGATCGCACTAGCATCCATACCGTTTGTTTGAATTAAAGAACCAGAAATAGAGTGATTCCCTCCATAATCCACTCCACCAGAATGATTAAAAACAATAGCGTGAGAAGAACTCCCTTCTGTGATAATACTCTCATTTTTCATAGAGTTATTCGCAGAAACAAATAAAAATTCAACACCATAACTATTATTATCAAATGTTCTTATCTTATTTCCCATAAAAATATTATCTGAGGAATAGCTCTCTAACTTAATTGCTCTATTATTATTTCCATAAACAAAAACCTCATTAGAAATAATAAAATTATTACGAACATCGTCAATGAATTTTATACCAACCAACCCGCCCCCGCTCCCAGAAACATTTATTTTGTTAGAACTAATATTAACCCCACGCGACGCGCTTGTGAGATAGATACCATAACTATTACTATTAATATCAGAACTAACACTTATACTATTATTATATATTGAAAGATTGCCGGGTAAACCTATACTAGAAATTCCATAAGAAGTTACTCCGTTCACACGAATAGAATTCCCAAATAAAATACTCCCATCTGTTTTATCAAAAGAATGGAAGTGAAAACCCTCAGAAGAAGTTCCGCTTAAATTTATATCATTTGATGTAAAATTATTAGACACTATACTACCAGCCAAATAAAACCCATAAGATGAACTACCCATTAAATTTATACTGTTTGATGTAAAATTATTGTAATATATATTACTACCCATAATCCCCTGAGATGAAGTTCCACTAATATAAATTTTATTCAAAGAAAAAACAGAATTATTCACATTTGAAACATAAAAACCATAGATATTATCAGAACTTAATGTAAGGTCATTTTCTGTAAAATTATTGTTAGATAATGATAATAGAGAAATCCCTCTACTAATTGAAGAACTTATATTTATCTTATTTTTTGTTAGAACATTTTGCGAGCCTGACAAAAACTCTATACCATAACTAGAAATACCGGAAATCGTTATATTATTCAAACTTATATTATTCTTAAAGCCATTATTTTGAAGCGAAATTCCTATTGAAGTATCGGCGTTCACGAAGAATCGGTTATTTGAAAGATTAGACTCGTTTACATAACTAAGAATAGTTCCATAATAACCCGAATCAGTAAGATTAAAAATATTTGAAGTTATATTATTCCTAACTGATTTCAAAATATATAAACCAGTAGCATAATTTCCAGATACTTTAAAAGTGTTGTTAAAAACAAGGTTGTTATTTGAACCATCACCTCCACTCGAATTCAACAAGGTTCCCTTCGTATTATCTCCGTAAGAAATAAAAGTACTGGAAGAAATATTATTATTTGAAGAATTAACTAAAACCACCCCACTACTCCCAGAATAGGAAGCGTTAATAGTGGCATTATATATTTTGTTGTTTGAATTATTTGCAAAATAAATTGCTCCGTTATTAAAACCTTCAACACCACAATTCCTTATTTCTAAATCAGATTTTTCAGAATAGATACCATAAGAGGTTGAATTGCTAACATTATTACTAATTTTATAATTATTACAATCAAAAGTTACATTTTCTCCAGTTATATTTATACAAGAAAATAAACCAGATGCTATTATATTCACATTTAAATAGTATTCTCGATTTGAAACATTAAGAACTTGACAAGAAGTAACGAGTGAAATGTCTCTTTCAAGAGTCAAAACAACTTCCCCCCCATCAGAAACAATCCTATTTCCTGTTAAATTCACATATTTAGTATCACCGAAATAACCAGATTTTGTTCCATTAATGGTATAATTGGTATCAAAAAACTTTCCACTGGCGTTCTCATAATATTCTCTCAAAGTTTTTCTCGTTATCCAACCCGAAGAATTCGTTAGCTC
>JAWAEI010000050.1:0-4671 GCA_038891475.1 Candidatus Pacearchaeota archaeon
TGGAATTTATCTTTCCTGAGAAGAGAAAGAAGTCAAAGAATAAGTTTAAAGAAAAAAAGAAATACCCTTATAAAAGAGGGGGTAGAGAAAGGTCTAGGAGTAATGTTTTATAAATTCTTTTCGTTTGTTTTTATTTTATGTTAGGAGCTATAGTTGTTTTAATCGGCCGTGCTTTAGTGTGGTTAATCTTTGCTACAATACAAGACCTAAAACAAAGAGAGATAGCAAACTGGCTTAATTTTTCTCTTTTAATTTTTGGGTTGGGTTTTAGGTTTTTTTATTCTTTATTTTTGGATAATTTCGGATTTTTTGTTCAGGGCTTGATTTGGTTGGGTATCTTCTTTATTTTTGCAATACTTCTTTATTATCTGAGATTTTTTGCTGGGGGGGATTTCAAGTTGATGTTCTCTCTTGGAGTGATAATTCCAATTTCTTCTTCCTTTTTAATTAATTTAAAAGTCTCTTTTGTTTTTGTAATTCTCTTCTTTTTTGTAGGGTTCTTATACACCATTTTTTCAAGTTTTTTTCTCGTATTCAAGAATTTTGAGGGCTTTTCTAGGAAGTTTAAAGCGGAATTTAATAACTATTATACAATTTTTTTAATTAGTTCTATTTTAATTTTTGTTTTGTTGTTAGCTGTTTTTTTTAAATATATTAATTTTCTGTTTTCAATACCTCTTTTCATTATACTCTTAATTCCATATCTTTATATTTACCTAAAGACTGTTGAGAGTCTTTTTTTAGTTAAGAGTGTTAGGGTTGGAGATATTAAAGAGGGTGATTGGCTTTATAAAGAGGTTAGATTACCAAGTAAAGTTATTAAAAGTAACTGGGAGGGGCTTAGTAAAGAGGATATAAAGGAACTAAAAAAGTACAGAAAGAGGGTTTTCATAAGATACGGAATTCCATTTAGTCCTGTCTTTTTAGTTAGCTTTTTAATTTTGATACTCTTTTTACATTTTGATTTCGTTTCTGTTTTATGGAATTCTTTTTGGTAACCAAACACGCCCCTTTTTTATGTTAATCTTTTTTAATTCTGTTTTTTTTGACCCCCCTCTCATTTTTTTCGCTAATAATAGATTCTGTATTTCGATTAGTTCTTCCGGCTTTGCCGCTTCTCTTTTTCTATTAAAGAGAATGTCTTTGTTTTCTTCATAATTAGGAATTATGTTTATTATTTTATGTCCGAATAAAGAAGATTCCTGAATTATAATGTCTTTTGGTTTTAGTTTTTCTTTTATTTTTTTTGAGACTTTTTTTGTTAAACTATCTAAATTCTTTCTTAGTTTTTTATCGTACTCTTCTGTATGTTGTTTTGGTATTATGAGGGTATGTGCTTTTGAGAGGGGATTTATTTCAAGGATGGCCAGGGCCTCTTTGTTTTCATCTATTTTATATGCGCTTATCTCTCCTTTCAGGATAGAACAAAAAACACATTTATTGATACTTTCTCTTTTTATTAGTATGTTGTTTTCTTTTAAGAATTCTTCAAGTTGGTTGGGGTCCATAGAGAGTATTTTTTGTTTTGCAAATTCTTGTTCCTCGAAGGGAAGCCCCTTCTCTATGTATTTTATCAATTGCTCTTTTATTGACTTTATCTCTTCTTGATTTAACATTAGTAATAAATGTAAGGCTGGTTAATAAAATTAATGAATTTTGTTTATCTTTTTGTCTTAAATTAAGATTGATTCATTTAAAAACACTAGCCTATAGATCTTCTCATATCTAGAACATCAACAGAACCGACACCCTTAATAGATTTTATTTCTTTTTCAATACTTTCAAGGGGTTCTTCTTCTGGCCAAGAAAAAAGGATTATCAATGCATTTAGGCCGAAGGCTATGGGTTGAATTTCTGTTTTAAAATTATTTTGTTTCTTCTTCTGAAAGATTTTTTTAACCCCCAATTCTAATTCTTCTATTTTTGACTTTTGGGATTCTGGCATTATCCTCATTTTTACTATTATTTCTTCCATTTATTCTTTATGTGTTTCTGGATTTATAAAGTGTTTGTTGTTTTAGTTAATCAAAATCCTTAAAAATAAAAATATTCTTATTTGCGTATGAATGAAAATTATGAGAAAATTCTTAATAGAATTGCTAAAATATCAGGTTTAGATATAAAAGAGATTGAGAAAATGGTAGAGGATAAAAGAGCCAAACTTTCTGGTTTAATAAGTAAAGAAGGGGCCGCACTTATTGTTGCATCTGAGATCGGAATTTCATTTGAGAATGAGATTTTAAAAATAAATGAGCTGATTCCGGGGATGAGAAGGGTTAACGTAATTGGAAAAATCATAACACCATTTCAAATAAAGAGTTTTACAACGCGAAAGGGTGAGGACTCGAAAGTTGCTAATTTTTGGGTAGCCGATGATTCATCCAATATAAGGGTTGTTTTATGGGACACAAACCATATAAAACTTCTTGAGGATCAAATAATAAAAGAAGGAGATACTGTAGAAATAAGGTTGGCTTCTATGAGAGATGGAGAATTGCATTTAGGTAATTTTTCTGAAATAAAGCTTAGTAAGGTTAGTATAGAATCTGTTAATAATAAGAGATATTTTAAAGAGAAGGAGATAATAAATGTTTCTAAAGGAGAGGCCGTAAGTATTAGGGCTTTTATTGTTCAAATATTTGAACCACGCTTTTTCGAAATTTGCCCAGAATGTGGCAGAAAAATAGAAAATAACAGTACTGGCTCTTTTTGTAAAGTTCACGATAAAGTTGTTCCAGAGAAGAGAGCTATTCTGACTTTGTTTATAGATGATGGTACAGATTCGATGAGGGCTATTTTGTTTCATGAATCTATACCTTCCCTAGGGATCAGTAATGTTGAGAATCTTGAAGATTTTCTTAAAGAAAGAGAGAAATTTTTAGGTAAAGAAATGATTTTTTCAGGTATAGTGCGTTTGAATACTCTTTTTAATAATCTTGAGTTAGTTGTTGAAAATATAGAAGAGGTAGATATAGACAAAGTTCTTGAGAGATTAGAAAATAGTCTTTAAATCTAGATTTCTTTTTATATGTTTTTAAGGTGTTTCCCTTTTCTTAGTTTTTTTGCTTTCTTTTTTTTCTGTAAGAGCACTGGCTACTTTTCCAAAAGAGTCTTCTATCATAGACATTTCTTTTTTAATCATTTCTATATTTGCACCATAAGAGCCAATTTTTTCAAGTATTTCTATTTGTAACTTATCGATAATTGTCTCTATTTTTTTTAATCTATTTGAAATAGATTCTATCTGTGGTGAAACTATTATCTTAAATTCCTTTATTTCCTCTATTTGCTTTTCTATTTTTTTTATTTTTTCAGAGAAAACTTGTTCTGAAATCTCTATTATTGAATCTATATCTGTTGTTTGCTGTAAGTATTCTTGTGGGTACGCTTGTTGAGAGTATTCTTCAGGATAGTATTGTGGTTGTAGGGGTTCTTCTGATACTTGAGTGTATGTTTGAGGTACAGGTCCTTCTTCTTCATAGTATTGCTCTCTTGGTTCTAATTCTACGGTCCTTGTTTTTTTAGTTTGGGTAAACTTTTGTGTATTTTTTTGAGAAGGGATTGGTGGCGCGAATTCTTCGACCCACCCGGTGTTTTCATTAGGTTCTTCTTCATTCTCTTCTTTTTGAGTCATTATAGAAGGTTCTAATTCTTCTTCTACCTCCTCCCCAGTTATAGCAGTTTTTATTTTTGCTCTTTCTAAAGATTCTTTTATATCTTTTGGAGATAATCCCATCTCCTTTAATTCTTCTATTATTTGAGGTTCAGACATTCCTTGTTTTTTTAATTCTATTATTGTTTCTACAGCACCCATTTCATATTTAATCTTTTTTTGTTTTTTAACCTTCCTTTTTTATTGAGTCGAAGGGTTGGAACATTCTTGCTTGTTTGTATAATATTTCTAAATCCTCTCTTTTTGCAAATTTTGACAATTCAGAGGAAATTGTTTCTATAAAAGATATAACGCGCTCTATATTTCTTTTCAAAATATTTATATCTCTTTTTATTTCAAGGATCTCATTATTTATTTTTTCTTTACTCTCAATTAGATTTTGCCCGATTATCGAAAGCCTTTCTTTAAGGAGTCTTTGTTTTTCGTCTATATCTTTTATTTTTGTTATTACTTCAAACTCATATTGAGAATCTCTCTTGTTTTCTTTTTCTGGCATAAAAAAATATAGTTTTTTTGGTTTAAATTTGTTTGTGTTTTTTTCTAGAGTTTACTAGATTTTAGGTTGGTAGTTTTTGAGCAAAAAAACATTTAAACCTGTTTCTTTTTATAAATAAAATGGTGGAAAAAAAAGAAATTGATTCTTATGAAATTAAAAAAGAAGGGGGTGAAGACGTTTTGTATATTAATTATTTTGGTGCACCCTTTGTACCGGATTTAGCAGAGATGCCGGAAGTTATGGAGAGAGTTGTAGATATTCTCCTTGAAAATACGAGCGTATCTAGGATTGTTCTTGTTCAACAGAAAAATTATAATTATGATTTTAAGGAGACAAGCTATCTTTTAGAAATAGCTTCTCTTTATGCCTATCTCTCAAAACAAGAGAAGATCCTTTCTAAAGGGAGATTATCTTTTGGTGATGATTCTTTCTTTCCTAAGAGATATAATGAAATGTTTTATTTCCTATGGTTATTAAAAAGAGACCCCTTTTTTGCATACTC
>JAWAEI010000051.1:0-4617 GCA_038891475.1 Candidatus Pacearchaeota archaeon
TTAAAGAGAGAGCTGTGGCTTCGTCCAGGAGATGTTGTTATTGTTGAACCGTGGGAGCTCGACGATTCAAGAGGGGATATAATTTTTAAATATAAAGAGACACATGTTGAATGGCTTAGGGAAAATGGATATCTTAAAAGTAAAGAAACTGAGTTTTAAAGTTAAATGTTACTCCCAAGATTCCCCTGAAATAGCCATAGGCACACTCCCTTATTCAAGTAGAAAACAAGGCGGAAAGACATTTTTGAGATGGTAAAAATAATTTGTGATAGGTTTTCTAAAATAATAAAAAATAAGTCTAGTCTAGAAAAGAACCTATCCATTAAAATAAGTAATAAAGGGAGAGAAATAAATATTTACGGAAAACCAGAAGATGAATATGTCGCAGAAGCGGTTATTTCAGCAATAGAATTTGGGTTTCCAATCTCAAAAGCTATTATGATAAAGAGTATGGGTTATATGTTTGGCTCTATAAATATAAAAGATTATACAAAAAGAAAAAACTTAAATATTATTCGCGGTAGAATAATTGGAAAGAGAGGTAAAGTTTTAAGGACACTCTGCACTCTTACAGACTGTTTTTTTGAAATAAAAGAGAATAAAGTAGGTATCATCGGGGATCCGGATAATATAAAAAATGCTCAAGAAGCGATAATCTCTCTTATAAAAGGAGCAAAACACAGTAACGTCTATTCTTATCTAGAAAAGCATAGGGTTCAACCTGTTTTTGATTTTGGATTAAAAGAAAAAAGTAAAAGATATTCTACTCATGAATAAGAATATTTAAAAGGGAGAGAGGGTTTTTAATATAAAAGTCCCGGTAGCTCAGTTGGTTAGAGCGCATGGCTGTTAAAACCGATTTAATCAATAAAATTAAAAAATTATTAAAAATAATAGAAACCATGAAGTCGTAGGTTCGAGTCCTACCCGGGACGTTTTTTCAAAAGTTTTTTAACATTTTTCTTACTTAAATCTAAATGATAAACAAAAAAATTAGGGTTATAGTATCAATGTCCGGAGGTGTTGATTCGAGTGTAGCAGCACTTCTTATGAAAAGAAAAGGATATGATGTTCTTGGATGCTTTATGAAGAATTGGTCTGATTCAAAAACAGATTCTTCATCTTGTAAGTGGAAAGAAGAGAGAGAAATGGCGATAAAAATAGCCTCTAAATTAGGGATTCCTCTTATAACCCTTGATTTTGAGAAAGAGTATAAAAGAAAAGTAGTTGATGAGATGTTCAATTCGTATAGAAAAGGTATGACTCCTAATCCAGACATCGATTGTAACGAAAAGATAAAGTTCCCCCTCTTAATAAAGACAGCAAAAAATCTTGGAGCAGATTATGTAGTTACAGGACATTATGCTAGAATAAAAAAGACAGAAAAAGGATATGAATTATACAGGGCAAAAGACGAAACAAAGGATCAAAGTTATTTCTTATACCGACTGACCCAAAAAGAACTTAAATATATCCTCTTTCCAATAGGTGAATTCACAAAAAAAAAGGTAAGAGAAATCGCCAGAAAAAATGGTTTTGAAAATTTTAATAGGAAAGGAACGGTTGGAATATGCTTTATAGGAAAAATTAATTTAAAAAAATTCCTACAGAAAAGAATAAAACAAAAAATTGGGAAGATATTCGATCCAGATGGAAGGGTTATCGGGTATCACGACGGGGTTTATTATTATACTATTGGGCAGAGAATAGGGCCAAGATTTGGTATTGATATAGATAGAGGAAAAGGGAAAGAGGTTAAAAGATGGTATGTAGCAGCAAAAAATGTAAGAAAAAACGAGATTATAGCAGCGCCAGAAGGGCATAAAATATTATATAAAAATAAGGTTTTAATAAAAGATCCAAATTGGATACTTGGAGTTCCATCTAAAAACAATAAAACAAGAGTTTTTTCTAGAATAAGACACGTTGGAGAACTTCTACCAAGTACTTTATATTATAAAAATGTTAAGAATTGTTTCGAAGTTATTTTAGACAAAGCGATTACAGGTATTTCAGAGGGGCAAGCAATTGTTCTTTACGAGGGTAAGAAGGTCTTAGGAGGAGGGGTTATAAAATTTGATGAGGGTTTTGATTAATTTTATAAAGATGTCTGTCTTCCAATCGTTGTGGAACTTGATAAAGCTATAAAGTCGAGAAGAAGTGTAAGAAATTTCTCTAAAAAGAAGCCAGATTGGAGAGACATTATAGAGTGTATAGACTCAATGAGATACTCGCCAACAGCTGGAGGGAATTGTGTATTAAAGGTAATACTAGTAGATAATGAAGAATTAATAAAAAAGATTTCAGAGGCATGTGAACAAGAATTTGTTTCACACGCTAAGTACGTGGTGGTTGTTTGTTCCAATCCGTCTAGATTGATAAATGCTTACGGTGATAAAAATGGAGAAATATATTCAAGGCAACAAGCTGGAGCGGCAATAGAAAATTTTCTTCTAAAAATAGAAGAAAAGGGATTATCAACTTGTTGGATAGGTTATTTTATGGAAGATAAAATAAAAAATTGTCTAAAAATTCCTAAAGAAATTAATGTAGAAGCTGTTTTTCCAATAGGTTTTGATGCAGAAAAAAAGAAGGTGAGAAAAGAAAAAATTGGGTTAGATAACATACTTTACTTTAATTTATATGGAGAAAAGAGAATGAAGTCGCCAGTGGCTCCCTAAGGATAAACAAGACTTAAAGATTATCTTGACCAGACATTTTTTAAACTTTCTATTCTTTCTAAGATATTGCGGCTCCGTAGCTCAGTCTGGTAGAGCACTGGACTCTTAATCCAGGTGTCGCGGGTTCAAATCCCGTCGGAGCCATTTTAACTTCCCATCTCCTTGACTCTTTAGAAATATAGGACACGAAACAATCTCTAAGTAGAAGTTTTAAACAACCATTTAAAATCCTTCATTTAGAATGGGGAGTACCCTAAAAACTATAAATTTTCTCAAGATCCTTTAGATTCGGTAACTTATTTTTACTTACACTCTTCTTTATATTATTGTAAGATTTTTCATACTTTTTATCTTCAAAGAAAGATGGGCGAGAGTATGAGGAAATAGTTTTATCTGTTTTCTCTATAAGAATTTTGTAGAGGTTAATCACCTCAGATTTTTTTAGAGACGTATCACCCTCTATATACGCCATATGGGCTGCCTTAACATATTGAGCTAAGTTTGGTCGCTTATATCCTTCATTAAAAACTACAGATATCTCCGAAAGCGGGGGTTTTATTATTATAAAAAGTGGGGAAGAGAGGCATCTTTCAAGATACCTTTGGACCTGCATCTCCCAAACGTCCATTTCATGAGGTTCGTAATAATTGGACTTATAAATCTTGAGTAGACTTTTATAATCTCTATCTTTAAATAATTTATCTCCTATTTCTATTAGAGCATTATGCCTGTATAATAACGGTGTATTTTTTAGGAATTCTTCATGGCTTATTTTATTTTCTTTAAATCTTAATTTCTCTAATTGAAACTTAAGAAATTCATAATATCCATAATCTCCATAATTATTTATTATATGTTCAGATTTTAGGATCTCATCTAAAAAATTTATCTTAAATTCTTCCTCACTTAATTCGTATATATACCAACCAGCTCTAAAATGATTTATATCATCTCTGCTTGAGTTCTTATAATATTCTTCAAAAAAATTATAACCGATCCCTTTAGACTTTATTGACCCAAGATCTTCTTTATCATTTTCTAAATTTTTATTTAGGAATAATTCCATTAATTTAAAATCATCGGCATGAAAACGATCATATGCTCCGAAATAATCTTCTATTTGCTTAGGGTTGATTGTAGTATCATTACTTCTCTCCTCCATCTCTCCATCATAAATAGTTGGATCTAAGAAGGTGATTAATATTGAATTTTTATCCCTTTTCGGCACACAAGCTACTGCGATATAGGCGTGATTTATAGACTCAAGGTTAACTACACGAGTAATTAATTTGTTTAAATTTGGATTGAGTTGATTAACTACGTCGAAGACATCTTTATACAAAGCAGCATAATGTTTGCATACACCCCTTCTAATCTCATAGGCCTTATTTGCGTCATATGTCATATACGTCATCTTTAAATCATAAGACATTCTATCCCCTACAATGTCAGCAATGCAAAGAAGGGCTTCACTCAAATCTAATTTATTAAAGTTCTCAGGCAGTTTTTTTATAATTTCGGTCTTATAATTTTCGTTAAGGGGGTCGGTAGTATAATAAGGGGGGGTGTCAAATAAATAAGAGATTATTTTTCTGTGTTCCTCTGTTGGTTCGGTAATCTCTTTTTGATTTATATTTCTATAATCTGTGAAGATTATTCTTCTATTTTTTGTTTGAATCTCTTTGTTTGGGAGAGAGTCTTCATTAACTTTTCCTAATATAATCTCTAAACTATCCCCATATTCCTGGATTCGTGGGATATTTTCAAAAGTAGAACGTTGAGTTAAAGAGTCACTTTTGTCTCTGACTCTTAGCCCCCCACTTGAGGGATTATTCAAAGCCAGAGTTATTGAAATCGCTAGAGGACCCACCAATTTTCTTCCGTTCTTTATTATTTTTTCCAATCCCCTAAATTTGCTTGTAAGATTCTCCCTCCT
>JAWAEI010000052.1:0-4591 GCA_038891475.1 Candidatus Pacearchaeota archaeon
TTGTTAAGCACCTGACCTAAGCTGGGAACATTATACAGATCATCAGCAACTTGACGTATATTAGCAACTACAGTCTGAACCTGTTCTTGAGTAGCATCCTTTAAACCAAGATCGTTAATTAAGTTATTCAAGGTTCCGAAGGATTGAATTTTTTGGTTCAGATCAGAAATAGTTTTCTCAAGCTGCTGAATTTTAATTTGTGATTCATTATATAGCTTTTGGTAGTCGGTACCCTCTTTAATACTCTGCCTTTCGATTCCCTCAGATTGTTCAGGGGCAGAAACTTCCTCAACCTCTTCTTCTGCTTCTTCTACTTCTTCTACTTCCTGATTCTCTTCAGGAACCTCCTCAACAGAATTTTCTGGAGGAACTCCGTAAACTACCCTAAAAAGTTCAGCCTGTTGTTTCTCAAATAAGTCATCCTTTTCCTGGTTTTTTTCTAAAACATCCTTATTTAACTCATTAATAGTTTTATCAGCCATTATTCTTCCTCACTAACTTTTTTTCCTTTTTGTTTATGAGATGATTCGAGCCTACTTACCCGATCCATCAAATCCTTAATTGCAATTTCTAAATCACTAATATTTCCACTTATCGTCTCGAAAGCCTCATTAGCCTGATCAACAAATTCACTAAGGCTATTCAGCTTACTACTAACATTACGAACTAATCTTGCCATCTTTAATCTCCTTTAATTTTAGCTTTTCTGAAAATACTTGCAGATCAGCTCGCCGTTTTGACAACTGACCTGCTAAACTGGCCTCATACTCAGCCTTTACAGCCCGTCTATCAGCAGTCATCAACAGCTTCTTCATATTGTCAACCAATCTCTGCAGTTCCTCATTCTGACCAGCAACTTGTTGCAGTTGATTTATCAAGTTGGGTATAACTTGACCTAAAGAATCTATTTCATCTATCATATCCTGATCCAACTGCAGATACTGAAGCATTTTTATGAAAAGAGCATGTTTAGCATAGTCAGGCGAGATAGCGTAAATCTCTTTTAGAGTTTGAGTATGTGCTACACTATTAGTTGGCATATAAGAAGAGGTCACTAGCTTTAAATCAACATCAAAATCCTTTAAATAAAGAGAATTTATTTGGCCATCATCATTAATAGTCATACCGTTAACAAAAATAGCACGATTTCTATTTCTGTCATCTACCCAATTCAACCACATGGGAAAGTCATAGTGGTATTTAGCCAAGGCGGCAGTTGCCTTTCCAGAAATTTCTAATCCTACCTCAAAATTACGGAAAATAACTCTGGCTCTATCGGAACCCCTTTCCTGAGCCATTAAATACTCAGAAGCATTTCCAGTCATTGCAGCTGGGTCACCAGTAAATGCTCCATAAGTTCCCATATGACCCTTTAGCTGATCTATTAAATCTTTAGCTAAAGAGTACCAGGCATTATTCAAAGGAGCTGCATCCTTAAATATAGGTGCTCCTTTACTAGGATCAAATTCAATATGAGCACCCGGTATACTACCCTTCATCTCCATTTCCTCTACGTCGCCTGAACCGTAAGGAATATAAGTTACGGGATTAGAGCTAATCTGAGCATGATACATCATTTGTTGATAACTCTTGTTAATCCACCGAAGCAAATCCTTTACAAAATAAGTTTCGCCAAGAGGAAATATATTATCAGTTCCCTCGTTAACAAAGTGAGATATAAGATATTGCTCAATAGGATACTCCTCTTTATCCAGTATTAGACTCCTAACACCGTCATATAAACAGAGATACTTTTCAAGTACCAGTGAGGATCTATTTTTAACCGAATAAGTGGATGGTAAAATAATATCCGGTTCATTAAGAACTGGAAATACCGATCCAGTAATATCATCTACCACTTCCCACAATTTTTTATCAACTAGTCGGTAATATTCAACATATCTGGCTAAAGCAGTGTTTAAACCAGTAGTAGGATTAATTCTTCCAAATCTAACATCATCCTCATCTATAATAGTAAACTCATCATCAAACCCTATTTCAAAACTCATTATCTCCTTTGCCATATCAGGTCTAATGCCTAAAGCTGAGGTGATATAATCAATGGTAGTTATTACCTGAAACCTTGCGTCACTCTCATCAATTTCCCTTGATTTCCAGTCGCCAATAAAATTTTCAGGTGGCACATCCTTAATTTTTACATCACCTAATCCCTTCCTAGTTCGGTAGTCAATCACTGGAACTAATCTGCCACTACCACCAATTAGCATATTACGAGTAACACGATAAATTTTATCATATCCATGGCTGATATCCCAGATATAAGTTAGCATACCATTATACAACTGGCGAGCTAAATTATCATCAGAATTAACAGCCAAAACATTCCAACTTGGTTTATTTGCAGTTAGAAAGGCCTGGAGCGATTTTAAATTAGGTCGAAGATGGTTAATAATAAATCTTTCCTGACCCTTTAAGTCTAATAAATTTTTTTCATGCTCAGTTAACTGTTTACCAAAGTAAAACTTTATACTGGAAATAAACTTATCTAACCACGGTCTGCGATAGTTAAATCCGTAGTAGACATGTTCAGCTATCATTTCTTGAATTTTAGTCGTCTCTGACTTACTCATTGATTTAGTAAGCTCTAAACTCATTACTGTACCATCAACCTATCAAATTCATCCATTTCTGCCAAATAGTCAATTACAGTTTTTTTCTGATGATATTTAGATATAATTCCGGTTCTCGGATCTACCATGCCTAAATCAATCATAGGTGGCACTCTAACTACTCTTATAAGATTTGCAAAAGCATCAGGAATATCATCATGTTTAGACCTACGTAATTCTCTAAACTCAGTTTTAATATCATCAAAATTACTAATTTTTTTAGAAAATCTAATTCTATCCCAATTACCACCGCAAATTGATTCAATTAAGCTATACTTATTTTGGCCACCATTTTCTAATTCAGTTATCATTGGAGCACTTATTTTTGTTGTATCATTACTTCCAGGATACAACTCATTCCATGGTCTACCTACCCAAGCTTCAATTAGCCATTTCATGGTAATTTGATTAGCATTCGCATCTATACCTACATTCATCCACTGCCACTGACGATACAACTTAAAAAAGAAAAACGGTAACTGACGACCATCAATTACCTTACGAAACATATCCACTATATAAATAAATCCAAAAGGATCAACTAATCCTGTCACTATAACGGTGTAGTCACTCCTCATAGAGTCTTTATAATTAAAGTCAATACCAGCAAAGGGGTAGACATTAATTATATTAGATTTATTTAAAAATAAACCGGAATCATTACGTTTTAACACTATTACTTTCTTCATTTATCCCACTTTTTAGCATTTCTGGCAAAGTTAGCCATTTTTACTACGCCAGAAGAATACTTCTCCTTGTTTGCCAGAACATGACGAGCTGCAGCTTGAACACTGCTAAATCCGTGGCGCTTAGCCCACCTGGTAAATTTACCACGGTTAGCAGGTTTTATATAAATTTTTTTCTTATTAACCATTTTTCTTCTTTTTATTTTTACTCAATTTTTTTCTTGCCTTAGCTGCAGCAGCCTTTCCTGCTTTAGTATACGGATATGTTTTTTTACCAACCTTAGGCATTAATTTTCCCCTTTTGAGTTAAAATAGTTTTAACATGAGAAAGAACTTCGGTATTTCTTTCTATCACACCATTAATTCTTTTTATCTCTTCTCTAAAGGCCTGAACAACTTCCTTAATAGTTCTTGTAAATTGGATTACTAACCAGACTAATACTACTAGTGCTGGAATTTGTTTTACTAATTCAAGAACTATGTTTTCCATGTGCATCCCAAGCTTTAAATGCCGAGTCAAAAGTATATCCAGCACCGAAACAGGCAGTAAAGGAGACAATATTAAGATGGGTAAACATTTCTGGCTCCGATCCAATCAAAGTAAAATATGAAATCAGAGTAGCAATAAATCCCATTAAAATAGTTTTAAAATGAGTTTTTACATATATACCTATATCCTTTACTGTTTCACCCTCAACATTCTTTTTCAGAATATGGGATACCATCCCAAGTAATGCTACAAAATAGTATCCCACAAACCATAATATTGTCATTACTGCCTCCTCAAAACCTTATCAATCCAACGAGGACGCATTTCAAGGGCTTTAGGAACAGATACAAACATAGTTACTACAAACCCAAGTAAATTTAGCAAAGCTTGAAGCAATGCAGTAAGTAATTCACCAAATCCTTCTGGAATAAGGATGTTCCAATACTGGTTGAGAACCAAAATCACAGGCCCTACCAGCACAATCAAACTATTAATAACTTTAACAAGAGTACTCATAGCATATCTCCTTTAATAAGTATAGTTTAAGTTAGTTATTTCGACATCTATTGTAGGAAATTGACCAAATAGAGTGTCGGTTTGAGTAATTGGCAAATTAAAGTTTTCCTGCCAAAAAGAGGGTTCAAGCGACTGACCACTTTGAATACTATTTCTGGCATCAATTAACTTATCATAAAAGTAATGAAAGTCATACCTTTCCTCCCAAATAATATGTCTATATGGCTCTCCAGTCACCTTGTCAATAAAGGGGTAGGGTAAATTTTCGT
>JAWAEI010000053.1:0-4578 GCA_038891475.1 Candidatus Pacearchaeota archaeon
AGACCTGGGTTAGGACTTGAACCAATTTTTTATAAAGAAATTATTGGTAAAAGGGCTAAAATAGATATTCCTGAGGATACAATTTTGCAAAGCGAGTTTTTTATTTAGAAATTTTTTTGAGTTTGCTTTAAATCAGTGAAAAAAATTTAATTTACTTAACAAAATATTATTAGCTGAATGTTTCAGAAATTAAAACAAAAAGTAAAGAAATATTTGGAAAGTAAATTAGATGATTTATTCTTAAATAAAATATATAACAAAGTAATAATAAATAATTCTACTCAACAGGTTACATTAAAATTGTATTATAAAGAATTAGCAAAAAAGGGATATAAATTTAATTTTGAAGAGGTTGGTTTTAATGTTTTTTCTTCAACTAATGAAGATGGAATTCTTCTATATATTTTTTCAATAATTGATTTTAAGAGTAGGAAGTGTGTTGATTTGGGGTGTGGCTCAATTAAAGGAAGTAATACTGCAAATCTTGTTATAAATCATGGTTTTAGTGCTTTATTAATTGATTCAGATAAGAAACAAATAAAAGATTTAGAAAATTTTTATAAAGCATTACCATTTAATATTATATCGATGCCTATATTTTGCTGTGAAAAAATTACAATGGAGAATATTAATGATTTAATTTTAAATAATGGCTTTAATGGTGAAATAGATTTTTTATCAATTGATTTAGATGGTATTGATTTTTGGGTACTTAAGGCAATTGAAACAATTAAACCGAGGGTTATTCTAGTTGAATACCAGGATGCTTTAGGCCCTGATAGATCTCTTACAATACCTTATACATCTGATTTCAATTTTTATGATTATGAAATAAATAAACATGATTATAATTATATGGGTGCTAGTCTAAGTGCCTTTATTAATCTTCTAAAGCCTAAAGGATATAAGTTGATAGGTTGCAATACTGGTGGCTGGAACGCTTTCTTTATTCTTAATGATTTGGATAATGGTTTTTTCCGAGAGATACATCCTTCAGAATGTTTTATTTATGAGCGTAATAATTATAGTATTAAAGAACGATATCCTTTGATAAAAGATCTTCCTTGGGTTGAGGTCTAATTTATTTTATTTTGCTTTTCTAATTTAAAGTTTTCTATCTGTAATTTATGCGAGCTAAGATTTTAGTTAGTGCTCAAGATGTAGGAGGGGCAGTAAATATAGCTCCACTTTGTAGCAAATTAAAAAGTTTGAATTTTAATATTAAGATTATTCCTTCAAAGATAACGAAAGATATTTTTGTAAAACATAATTTAAATGAAGAATTAATTGAATTATTAAATCTAAATGAAGATACCCTTAAAAAATTATTCTTAGAATTTAAGCCAAATTTAATATTGACTGGAACCACTAGATATTTTAGCAGTGATAGATTATTAATTAAAATTTCAAATGAATATAACGTCTTTTCAATATCTGTGCTTGATGATTGGACTAATTATCGGCTAAGATTCACTGAAAATAGTAATGGATTAATTTTACCAGATATTATCTGTTGTATGGATGAAATTGCATATAAAGATGCTATACTTGAAGGTATACCATCAAAAAAATTAATAATAACGGGAAGTATTTACCTGTCGTTACTCTTTAATAATAAAAGTAACAATGATGATAAATTACTCCCATCAAAAATACTTAATATTGACGGCTTAAATAAAGATATACCTACGATTTTATTCATTTCTGAAACGCTAGAGAAAGATTTTGGTAATGATCAGCGAGGGGGTAAGATGGGTGATTTTCTCGGCTATACTGAAAAAACGGTTTTACAGGATATAATAGAAGTGTTATCTGAATTTGATATAAATTGTAACCTTATAGAAAAATTACATCCTATAGCTGAGTTTTCAGGAATAAAAAACTTTTCTGTAAATAAGATAAATTATATTCAACTAAAAAATTACGAGCTACATAATTTAATTCTTAATTCAGATTTAGTTATTGGAATGCGTTCAATTGCACTATTAGAATCAGCAATATTGAATAAATTAACTATTAGTTATCAACCAAATTTAAATCCGAAATATGGTTCTTGTACTGCTGAAAGAATAGCTAAGGTAGAAAGTTTAAGAAATAAAGAAGAATTAAAATATTATATAAAAAATTTCTTTACTAAAGGAATGAACTCAACAAAAATTTATTTTTCTGAAAGACCAAATTTTGCTAATAAAAATGCAATTAGTAATATTGTTAATTTAATTATTAGAAACATATGAAGATTGTCGCAACAATATGTGTTAGAATGGGTTCATCTAGACTATACGGCAAGGTATTAAGAAAAATACTAGGTAAACCATTATTATTTTATTTAGTAGAGAGAGTTAAATTATCAAAAAACATCGATGAAATAGTTATTGCAACCTCGATTAATAAAGAAAATGATGTTATTGAAGAGTTTTGTAATGAACATAGATTATTGTGTTATCGAGGTCCGGAGGATGATGTACTAGGGAGAATATTACAAGCATTAGAATGGAGAAAAGCAGATGTAGGGGTAGAAATATTTGGGGATTGCCCTCTTATAGATCCAAAAATTATTGATTTAATTATCGAAGATTTTATTAATTCATATGATACAATAGATTTTCTTAGTAATGATTTAAAGACCACTTTTCCTCCCGGGATGGAAGTAGAAGTATTTAAATTAGCTGCTCTTAAAGATGCTGATTCAAGAACTAATGATTTGTCAATAAGAGAACATGGTACACTTTTTATACGCCAAAATCCACAGCTATATAGAATAAAAAATATTGAAGCACCAGTAAAATATAGATTTCCAGATATAGAATTAGAAGTTGACACAGAAGAAGATTTTACTGTCATTTCAGAAATTTTCAAGTATTTTAATGGACGTTTAGATTTTACACTAGATGATATTTTAAATTTTATTAAGTCAAGGCCAGATTTGGTTTCTATGAATAATCAAATTGCTAGAAAATGGAGAAAATTTAGGAATGATTAAGGCAGGTATAATTGGTTGTGGTAAAATTGCAGGCTATTATGAAAAAAAAATAAATCCAAATACTCATGCTGGAGCATACTTAACTCATGATTTATTCAAGTTAGAGGTATGTTATGATATAATAAAGAATAAAACTATTAATTTTGCAAAAAAGTATAATTGTCATTTTTCGAAGAATTTAGACGAGTTTTTAAATACATATTCGCTAGATGTTGTGTCTGTAACTACTCCTGACGATACGCATTATGAAATCCTTAAAAAAATATTATTAAACAAGATTAAACCAAGAATTATTTTTTTAGAAAAACCAGCTTGTGAAACTAAAAATGAATTCGAAGAAATAATTAGACTATCAAAGAAATACAAGGTAAAAGTGGTTGTTAATCTTTCTCGCAGGTTTGATGAACTTCATAATTATTTGAGAAATTTAATTAAAAGAAAGACATTGGGTTCATTTGTCTCAGGTATTGGAACTTACTATGGTGGTTTAAAACATAATGGAGTACATTTAATTGATACTTTAATTTATCTTCTAAACGAAAATTTTATTGTTCTTGATGTATTTGGAGTGATTAATGAAGAAGAAATTAAGGACCCTACAATAGAATTTCGTATAAAGACAATAAGAAAAAATCGGATAATTTCAGTTTTTGGATTTAATGAAAAACAATATCAGTTATTCGAATTAGATCTTAGATTTACTAAAGGAAGAATTAGAATTGAGGATTTCGGGACCATTTTAAGGATTGAGAAAAGGTTTAAAAATAATATTGGAGAATATATATTAAAGCCGCATAATGTTAAAATTGTAAAGAAAAATTCATCCTTAATAAATGCTCTAAATATTATAGCAGGTCATTTATTGAAAAATAGAGATATTAAAAAATATGATATTATATCGACAAATAAAACGATGAATTTAATTTGGAAAATAGAAGATGAATACAAGATTAAATTTAGGGCGTAAAGAGCTAGCAATTAATGGAGGTAAACCTGTTAGAAAAAGACCTTGGTTGGATAATTTTACATTAGGTAAAGAGGAAAAGCAAGCTGCTATTAAGGTTATAGAGAGAGGATACCTATCATTATTTGAAGGTTCCTATAAACCAGAACCACCATTTAGTTTCTTTGGTGGTCCATTCGTTCAAGAATTAGAAGAAAGATGGGCAGATTTTTATGGGGTTAAATATGCAGTATCGATGAATAGTGCAACATCAGGTCTTTATGCTTCAATTGGAGCCTTGGGTATCGGTTATGGTGATGAAGTAATTGTATCACCTTATACAATGACAGCTTGTGCACTTGCCCCAATTATCTATGGAGCTATTCCAATTTTTGCGGATGTAAATTTAGATAGTGGCTGCTTAGATGCAAATTCAATTAAAGAAAAAATAACTTCAAGAACGAAAGCAATACTGGTTGTTCATCAATTTGGCATCCCTGCAGATATGGATAGTATAATGTTAATTGCAAAAAAATTTAATCTTAAAGTTATTGAGGATTGCGCACAAGCACATGGTGCTAAATATAAAGGAAAATTCGTTGGAACATTTGGTGATATAGGCGTATTTAGTTTAAATGTAAATAAAACTATT
>JAWAEI010000054.1:0-4445 GCA_038891475.1 Candidatus Pacearchaeota archaeon
ACTCGTCGTCTGCACAGGACTCACCACCACACTCTGACTATTGCTCCCATTATGCAACCACTCATACGGACCACCCCCTCCGGCTGTCAACACAGTGCTCTCCCCCTCGCATATCTCCAAATCCCCACTGATGCTCGCCGTGGGAGGGGAACTTATCACCACATTTACAACTCCCATACCCTCACATCCATTCCCATCCACCACCGTCACCGTATATGTTCCCCCACTACCCATGCTTACATTACTTATTACCGGATTCTGCTGCGTAGAGATATATCCATTTGGCCCACTCCAGCTATAACTGTTCATTCCGTTAGGTTGTGAGAATAAATTCAAAGTGTCTCCTTCGCACACCGGCGAGTTAGAATACGCCTGTACTTGTGGTGGATTATGAACCACTATAAATACATTCACGCTATCAGAACAGTTATTACTATCAATGCCAATAACAGTATAAGTAGCGTTAGTTGAAGGAAATGCTATCACACTATCTTGATTTGTTGCTGAAAGACCAATGGAAGGACTCCATATGTAGTTAGTAGCCCCTTCCGCTACCAATAATATGCTATCACCCATACAAATATCTGGATTAGCAGGAATGACATTAATAGAAGGGGACTGGTTAACTATTATCAAGCCCGTTGCTGTCACATTTATACAACCTACAATTACTGTTATCGTGTAATTAAAAATACCTGGGGATATTGGAACACCAATAATAATGATAGAATCACCACTAATACTAATAGTGCTATTAACTCCATTCGGTAACCCACTTACGTTAATATTACTTCCTAAAGGTATACTATACACAATGGGAGCTATAGGTTCATTCACACAAACTATCTGACTATCTGCAAATGATGGGGAAAGCAGTATGATAAAAGAAGTATCGTAAGAAATCTTGGTAATAAATGATTCATATGATCCATCCGGAGATGTTTGATAAGAACCAGTCGTTACAACATAATCGCCAGAGGTAGTGATACCAGTGATATATGTGTTATTCTCGCAATCTATAATTAGATCATACCCCCAATCATTACTACTTCCTCCGAGATATGTAGAATATAGCAAATTGTTTATTGATAGATCCAATACTGATAAAAAAACATCATTGTTTCCATTATTTGTAATCTGAGTTGCATTAGGAGTGATATCAAAATCTATTGAATTTGTGTACCCAACAATAACAACATTAGAAAAATTATCTATTTCAATTCCCCATCCATCATCAATTCCACTCCCTCCAATGTATGTTGAATATACTAATGTCCCTGCTGATAGATCAATTTTGGATACAAAAGCGTCATCGCTTCCTTGAAGTATTGCTTGAAATGCTCCCGCGGTAACATCAAAATCAATTGATGTAGTTTTTCCTGTCACATATGCGTTACCTAAATTATCTATGGTAATATCACGTCCCCAATCATTGCCACTCCCTCCTATATATGTAGAGTATATTAAAGATGTTCCGCTTGAATTTATCTTTGTAATAATTGCATCATCCATCCCATTATTTACTACTTGATATGCCCCTAATGTAATATCATAATTATTAGAAGATGTTCTTCCTGTTATATAGGCATTTCCACTATTATCCACCACAATGCCTAATCCATAGTCATTACTACTACCTCCCAGATAGGTAGAATAAATAAGTCCACTGCCACCTGGATTCAACTTAGATATAAAAATGTCATTAAATCCATCATTGATTGTTTGATATGAGCCAGGGGTTACATCAAAATTACTTGAAGCAGTATACCCAGTAATATATGCATTACCACCATTATCGACAAATATACCTTCTCCCCAGTCGCTTGCATTTCCACCTATATATGTGGAATATACTAAGGAAGATCCTGTAGAATTTAGTTTGGTAATAAAAGCATCTGTAATTCCCCCCCCATGAGTACTCTGAAAAACTCCTGAGGTAGTAGGATAGTTATTAGAAATGGTCATCCCTGTAATGTATATATCTCCTAATGCATCAATATCAATTGCATTGGCCGTTTCCCCACTAGTCCCTCCTATATAGGTAGAAAAAACTAGACTATTACCTGAAGAATTTAATTTCGTAACAAATACATCATCTGCTCCATTATTAAAAATCTGGAAAACTCCCGGAGTCACATCATAGTTTACAGATGATGTTTTTCCTGCTACATAAACCTCCCCCGTATTATTAACAGCAATAGAATAACTATTATCATCTATGCTTCCCCCCAAATAAGTAGAATAGATAAGGGGATCTATTACCAAAAGTTGATCTTTAGCATAGTTACCTATTTCAATCGCATAAGTATTATTTTCTTGTTTTACAAAAGAGCTTTCAACCCTCCAGTAATTATTCTGGTAAGAATATAAATCAGATACACTCATCTCTCCAAAACGCGTTGTACAAACAATCTCATTGCTTTTTACTACATCATTATATTGACCTCTTATCTTAAACTTAATATTAGATGGATCGCCACCTGGATAAACAATAAAATCATATCGCAGACAGCCTTTATCAAAGTAGTAACGTATATCTATTTTCTCGTAAAGATTCTTTATTAATACCTCCTTATAAAGTGGTACGTAAGAAACTCCTTCATTTCGCCAACCATTAATAAAGTAGTTATGATATGATAAATCTTTTCTATTATTTTGAACAATGATGTCCGAATTGCAACCCTCCCATTCAATAATGATACGATGTCCAAACAAAACATCATATTGATGATCAGGACACCTCCCATCTCCTATTTTATCTTTCTTGTAAAAAGTATAATTTATACCTTTCCTTGTAATCCATATATCTGTACCATTCATCCGACAAAGATAAAGTACATCTTGATCCCATTGACCCTTATTTTCAATAAACGAGAGTTCGTCCTTTTTCTCAAGAAAGTTTTTTATTTCTGATTTTTCATAAAAAGCATAAGAATCTGCTCCCATTACTTGATAAATATTCAAAGAAATGAATACCAAAAACGTATTCCAATTTTTCCAGCACATTATTAAATACTTTTTTATTGTTTCTTTACATTATATTCATAAAGTGAGTGCATTAGCGCACACAACGACATCCATAGACCATTGGTATGGTATAACTATTACTCCAATTTCCACTTGCTTCGTCAAAAATTAAGCCTTTTCCCGAAGCAGTTGGATTAGGAGATGAGGTCCATACATAACCACTACCCCAACCTCCTGGGGGGGTAATAATACCTGTAGCTCTTGCCCAATAATATTCATCTGCTGTAGGCATTCTCCAATCCATAAAACCACCATCAGTAGCATTTCTACAGGTACTGTAACAATCTACCCAGCTCATAATGCCCTTGATGGTGGAAAATTGTGATATATTAGCACCTGTATTATCTCCAACATTAAGCGATCCCCACTGAGGCATCTGACCAGGCCCCATACTCATAAGAATATCTCCACTGCTACCAGGGGAATTTTTTGCTACGAGTATATACACCCATTTTCCAAAATTCGAATCCCAATAATAAAAACCTTCTCCATTCCCATTAACCATTCCCTGGTTTGTATTATATACCAGTAAAGCATGCGATGGAGCAGGTATTGTTGTCACGTCAATATCACTTGTCAAAGCAACTCTCGGTATTAACATCCCTTTTTTACCATTTGTGGGTAGTCCGCTTGCATCTACATCTAACAATGCACTATTATCAGGAGCGGATCCTGTTACATTAATGCCTATCCCTTGTGAATACAAGTAATCTGTAATTATCACTTTTGCAAAAATTAATGAATAAGCAAAAAATTTTTTCATAAATAAAATATATTAAAATTACTTATCGTATTAAAGCCACATCTCCGCTCTTCTTAAAACTTTCTCCATTGCTGTATTCCCCCTCTATCATATACACATACACCCCGGCATCCTGCTTCTCTCCTCTATACGTCCCGTCCCAGCCCACCGAAAAACTCCCACTCTCAAATACCTTATTCCCCCATCGGTTGTATATCACCACCCTGAACCAACTTACCCCCTTCCCCCTCACATACAACACATCATTCAAACCATCTCCGTTCGGAGAAAATACATTTGGCAAATACACAAAATGCGGACAATCCGTCATGATATTCTCCACTTCCACCACTCTCACCACACCACACCCGTTAGCATCTGTTACACTAATCCCATATTCCCCCGCCCCCAGCCCATATTGCTCCGCCGTTGTCGCTCCGTTGCTCCATACATACTGCACAGGAGGCGTACCTCCACTCACCAACACCTTCACCCATCCCACCCTACTCCCACACGTGTCATCCCCCCAATCCACCTCCACCTCAGGACCCGCATGCACCTCCACCGTCACTACTGCCGTATCACTGCAGCTCCCACTCCCCACCACCACACTGTAACTCGTCGTCTGCACAGGACTCACCACCACACTCTGACTATTGCTCCCATTATGCAACCA
>JAWAEI010000055.1:0-4409 GCA_038891475.1 Candidatus Pacearchaeota archaeon
TTAAAAACTTGGTTGTCCGAGATTTTATTTTTTACTCAACGTATATCTCTATTAATGGGTTCTTCATTTTCAGAAACGCCTAATTTTTTCTTCTATAAGCAAAACGACATTTATTTTTGCCCTCTTTGTGGTTTTATCTTACTACTTCATCCCTTTGGATTACCTGTTGACCAAAAAGAATTTGTTAATGTGCCTTCAATAAAAGCTCTTTATTACTTAAACAATTTGCTTCTCAAACTCAAAAAAACCGAAACCTATAAAACTTTAACTCCAAATCAGCGACTTGAATCCTTGATATCTGAAGCAATTTTAAATTATGAATTTTTAAAAGGAGCATGGATTTTGCAAAATGTAGAATTTATTCAGATAGAAAAGGGGGATCAGCCAAAGGTATATACTCTTCCTGTGTCAAGAACTTCTGCTGAACTTATCATAAGAAGTGATGTAAGAAAATCCTTGGCAAAATTGAGAGGTCAAATCACAATAGTTAAAAAAGAGAAAAACCCAACAAAAATTTATGTCCAGAGGGAAGGAATTAAGAGATTTTTAACAGGAGGCGAAGGTAGTTTAGTTGATTTAACTTATTTTGCATTTAAGAATGATTTTATGGAAAATATTAAAAATTCTCAAACCAAAGAGACAGCTCTTAATTTAGCAAAACTTGAAAAAATTAGAATTGATTATAAAAAAGAAAGGAGGTTTAGAATGTTAGAAAATGATTTGATTGAAATATGGAATAAAGGTTGGGAATTGAAAGAAGGAAGATTTGATATAAATTTTGAATATGAATTACTTAGTGCTTCCCTTATTGAGGGCAAAAAGAGATTACTTGAATATCTGTCAGAAATTGATAAAAAGAATAAACTTGAAGGGAAACTAGCTCCTCTTTGTGAATTTATTAAATCAAAAGAAAATCTTAATGTAAGGGAGATTATTCTTGCTTTTATTGCAGGTTATAAAAGCGATAAATTTTTGTCTTATGAGGATATGTTGGAAAACCCCTTAAAAGTTCTCTGGAAAGAAGGGAAAGAAATAGGAGAAAAGGTTGAGAAAGATAGGGAGTCAAGAATTAAGAAATATGTTTTCAGGACTATTTCAAAAATAAGGGTAGGTGACAGAATGGGGGCTATTTTTGAAATTTTAAAACTCTATCTTCTTTCAAAAAAACCAGTTCCAGCTTATTTATCGGTAATATTTAAAGACACAGATATTGAAAAATTTAAATTATATGCATACTCATTTATTGCCGGGTTTATAGGAGAGGATGAAGAAGGAGCGAGAGATTTAATGTTTGAAATGGAAAAAATAGGAAATAGATTAATAGAGAAATCTGAAGATAAAGAAAAATCTTTAGAAGAGAGGATCAAGAAATATGGGTATAGATTGCTTTCTTTGTTAAGGGCCGGGCAGAGGGCAGAATTTGCTTATGAGATTATAAAACTTTATGCTCAATTACGGATAGAAATACCTTATAAATTTATAGAAATTTTAGACTCTGATAAGCCTGTAGCAGAGTTCCAATCTCTTGCTTATGGTGTTTTATCAGGGTATTTAAAATAAATAATTTAAAAGGGAGGTGAAAAAATGACAAAAGGAGCTATAACATTAACAATTGTCTTTGAAGGGATGAATTTAAACAGGGATGAAGGAGTAGGTGGAAACATCCAAACCTTGAAAAAACTTCACAGAGGAGACGGTCTTGTTCATACTTTTATGTCCAGGCAAGCATTAAGATATGCCATTTCTAAAAAACTTATTGAGGAATTTGGCTGGAAAGAAACAGAGGTTACACGACGTGGCGAAGGAGAAAGAAAAACAAATCAATTTGACATGAGCAAAGCAAATATAATTGAATACGAAGAAATGGACTTTTTCGGATATATGTACACAATAAGAGGTGAAAATGCGTTTGTAAGGTCTGCTGTCTGTAAATTAACCCCTGCAATTTCCCTTGAAAAATTTAATTTTGATCAGAGTTTCAACGCAAACCACGAAATGGTTAAAAGAGCAATCAAATGTGGTGAAGAAGGTGTTCCTAATCCATGGCAGACTGAGGATCACTTATCTTTGTATAAATATTCTTTTGTAATTGATTTAGATAGGGTGGGGAAAATTGATGATAAGGAAAAGAAAATAATTTTAGAAGAAAAAGAAGCAGAAGAGTTTTTGAGGAGCTATTTTGAAAAATATATGAGTAATGAAGATAAAAAAAGATGTAGTAAACTTATTGAGGGAGAATATAAGTTAAAAAAAGATGAAAAAGATATTGGAAAAATTATTTTGAAAAAGAAAGAGAAAGAAGGAGAAGAAAAAGAAACCAAAGGAGAAGAAGCAAAAAAAGAGAAAAACAAAAAAACAACTTTTTATGAAATTGAGATAGAAGTAAACCTCCCTGTAGATGAAAAAGTAAAAAGAGTAGTTGATTTTCTCAATGCTATAAAAACTCTTTCACGAGGAATTCAGGGGAATACAAATTCATTGTCTCCACTATTTGTTATAGGTGGAATTATATCAGCCAAAACCCCGCTTGCTCATCCTTTGGTGGAGATTGTTTTTGGAACATCAAGAAAGTTGAATAAAGGTATGATAGATTATTGTGAGAAATTCTTGGAAGATTCTTCAATAGTGATAAAAGATAACAACCAGTTAAAAATAGCAAAAAGTGATGAAGAGCAACAAAATAAAAACAATAAATATATATTTAAAGGAATAGTTAAAGCCAAATTTGAAAATGGCAATGAGTTTAATGATTGGAAAGACCCATCAGATGCTCTTGATGAACTTATAAAATTTATAGAAAATAATAGATCACTTACTTAGAAAACAATGAAAGCACTAAGAATTAAACTTCATCAGCCACTTGCAAATTATCGTCCGCATTACTCAATGCAGGTAAGGCATTCGTATCCACTTCCTCCTCCTTCTGCTGTTATTGGTCTAATTCATAGAGTTCTCGGAATGAAGTCAGGAAATACTTACAGAGACGAAGGAGAAACAATAAAAGGCATAGATGTGGCAATTTTAGGAAGATATGGTGGTATTGGCTGGGATTATCAATGGCTTCTGGCTCCACAGGCTAAAGGCGATAGAAATATACTTTTTACTTCATCTGTTTCTCAACTTAAAAATGTTAAATTCAAACAGGTACCCGCTAAAGTTCAACTTTTAATTGATGTAGACTTATTTTTATATTTACGAATTGATTATGATGTATATGAAAAAGAAACAGAAAAGAAAGTAAAAGAGAAACTCAACTGGCAAAATGAAGAAAAGGCGCTTGAATGTATAGAAAAAGCATTCCAGCAACCTGCAGAAACTCCCTATTTAGGACGAGCAGAAGATTTAATTATAGTTAAAAAAGCTGAGTTTGCAGAAAAAATTACACAACAAGAAGTATATGAACTTAAAAATTATTCTGCGTGGATTCCCGTAAATATTGCGAAGGATTTTGATATTTATGGACCTGTTTACAATTTACCCGGGTATTATGAGAAAAAAGAGATAAAAGTAAGGGAAAAAAATAAACTAAAAACATGGTGGATAAGGGATTTCAATTTTCATCTCTGTGTATATGCTGAACCACAGGAAATTGGAATAAATAAAAACCTCTGTAATTTAAAAGCTTTTTGGGATCCAGAAGAAGAATTATCTGTATTTTTTATCTTAAAGGAAGGACAAAATGGAAATATGGGCAAAAAGTGACGGAGAAACATTAAAAGAGCATACCGATAAAGTAATGAATGAGATCAAAAGGTTAATTTGTCGGATTACTTTATTTTATCTACCTAAGGAGGGATTATTGAAGGAATTACTTACTACTGAAAAAATAAAAACTGAATTTTTGGGTATTCTTGAATTAGTTGCGACCTATCACGATATGGGAAAAATTTCACCTAAATTTCAGAATAATGTCGGAAATCCTGATTTTCCAAGGAAAGATTTTAAAGAATTTCCCGATACTCCTCATTCATTTCTTTCACCTGCTTTTTTCGATAAAGATAAAATTAAGAAATTTGAAAATCTTGTTAAATTTTTAGAGTGTGACTATCGCGAACTCCTTAAAATTTTTCTTTCTACAATTGCTTTTCATCACTGGCGAGAAAATTATGTAGAAAAATTTCTAAATAAATGGGAACTTGTAGAAAAATTTTTTGAGAAATTTAAAAATTCAAATAATTACAAAGATTTTATATACGAATTAAAAAACATTCACAGTGAAATTACCTTTGATTTAGATTTTCATTACAGCAAATTATTAATACCACCTGATAATCTTACTTTCCTCGTTAGAGAATTAGCAGAGGATTTAAGGGCAACACAAAAAAGTTTTTTTATACTTTTAAAAGGTTTTCTCCATAGAGGGGATCACTTTGCTTCTTCATACCTGGAAAATGAAATAGAAATAGAAC
>JAWAEI010000056.1:0-4402 GCA_038891475.1 Candidatus Pacearchaeota archaeon
GCTTAGCAGCATATTTTGCTATCTTCTCAAAAGTGGTTCTATCCATCCATAACTTATTTTCAAAATACTTGCTGCCATGAAAGTCTCTGTATCTTGGAGAATGATAAGGACAATGAATGCACTTCAGATTGCAAACATTTGCTAAAACAACATGAATACCCTGAGGACTAGGAAAAAATTCTTCTACTCTATCAATAAGGTCACGCTTAAGTATCTGTTTATTAGCTCTCCATTCCATCCAATTGCTGCTATAAAATAACAGTGAATTAGGTATTATAGAATCGATTGATCCAATATCATCAGCTGAAGAACTACCAATATTGGAGCCATTATGTTTGTTATAAAATCTCCTTATTACTATATCTTTAGCTTTGTCTAAAACAGTTCGTGGAATAAATCCTTTAGAAATTCTATATAACTTTCTTAATGTATTAAAATTCAGTATATAATTCCTCAATATGTAAGATAATAGATTCAATCTTTTTGGTTTCCTTATCCCGAATATACTTACCCTATCAACCTGCAAAAATTCATTAGGTCTTGGTGTATAGAATAGAGATTGCCCACTTTCAACAAGAGCATTTACAAACATTTCTATGGTTTTTAGATCAAAGTCATCAACAACTTTATAATCAATATAAACGATGTAGTGATCATCCTTTTTATTTCTGCAAAACCAATTAAAATACAAGTAAAACTTTAAAGTTCCAAAATCAGCAACTTTATATCTAAACTTATTTTTATTTAACCATTGCAGAATTACTCCGGAATTAACCTTATTACTAATTATAAAATTGATATTACCATGGTCTAATAGTTCTAAGCTTTTATTCTCCATCTAAATACAACACCCCAGATAATTAATAATATTATGGATAATATTAATGAATACATAAATTCTGGAAAGAATCTTAATTTAATGATTAGATAACCATCAATCAAAAAAATCCAAAAAAATGAGAAAAAAATTGTAATCAAAGATACAAAGACAACAAAATTCATCTTCAGGTTTAAAACTCTCAAAAACTTTCTATCTATTACCAACCATGAAATAAGTATCGCAAATTCTCCCAGAATAGTTCCCCAAACAGCACCTGAAGCACCAATTTTAGGTATCAAAACAATCCCAAGAGCAGAATTTATGATCAGACCGATTGAATAAACAACCATGTGAAATTGCTTTTTTTTAGCAATCAAGGTAGATGCAACCAGAACTAAAGAGAGCGAGGATATCGCCCCGGATAAGGCTATCAAAGGTATGATATAGGCAGAACCTATATAATCTCTCGGGAATATCAGACCCACTATATGCTTGCTCCATAGTAAAAATATCAAGAAATAGAAACTCATAAACAGAGCCAAAAGATCTAAAGTTTTCTGAAGTTTAGGTAAATAAATTTTAGGACTTTCATTAGCAATCCACTGAACTAAATAAGGTTCAAATATTCTCCCAAACAATGCTTTCGCTAGTAAAACTAACCCTCCTATATTTGCTGCCAAATTAAAGATAGCCATTTCTTTTGAACCATGAAAAACACTAATTAGGAAACGATCGGCAACGACAAAAAGAGAGTAAATTGCTCCCCCTAATGTAAGGAGCAGACTGTAACCCAACATATCCTTTAAAATTTTAAATGAAAAGAACCTGAAGTTTATCTCATAATTTGAATCTCTCAAGCTGATAAAACTCCAAAAAAAACATATCCATGTCAATATAGATGTTAAAGCTATATAGATAGCAAGCCTATCTTCCTGCTCGAATAAGATCAATATTGGAAGCGGGATCAATGATAAGACTCTTAAAAAAACAGAAATTTTAGCATAATGTTTTTCCTTCAACTGAAATCTAAGAGAATATAGATACCAGTCTATCAATGACCTTGGCAGAATAGATGATACAAAAAAAGTCAACTCTATAAAATTCATACCTGCATTCTTATATCCGAAATTCGAAAGAAAGAGCCAACCTGTATAAATAAACCAGACAAGAATCGATGAAAAACTAGCTACATAAAAAGAAGTTGCCTGAACACTTCGTATGTCATATTTCCTATTACTTGCGAAAAACGGATAAGCCCAATCCATTCCACCAAATTGGAAAGTAACAAATGCCGCCCATATGGCCTGTAACGTTGGAATAGCTCCGTATTGCTCAATTGTTAAAAGACGAGTTGATATGGGAGCAGATATCAAACCTGTGATCAAGCCTAATATATCAGCTGATGAAAAAAAAGCAAATTGTCTGATAAGTTTAAAATTTATCTTCATCTCAAGGTTTCAAGAATTTTAGAAAATAAGTTGATAAATACTTCTTCCGAATGTCTTCTTTGAAACCATTGCTTAGTTCTTTTAGAAACTTCTTCAAGATCAATTTTATTATTCAAAATATCTTCTAAGCATTGGACTATTTCATCTTCGGAACTTACATTTAATACTTGTGGAGCTTCCCAACCTCTCCTTGCGAAATATTCATTATTTATATACATCATGACCGGTGCCCCACCTGCAAACGCCTCTACCGCCGATGTTCCGTATGTTCCAAACCGAAACTGATCAATAACTATATCAACCGAATCAAACATTTGATATAAAAGTGGTTTACTCAAAGCAAAATCTAAAAATCTAACTTTACGCTCAACTTTTGATTCTTTAACAAATTCCAACGCCTTCAAATAATCGTTTCCCCAACCCGCAAATATTAGGTAGATTGGAAAATCTTTCCTGGAAATTGCACGAAACAAAATATCATGTCCCTTCCAATAAAAATCTATTCTTGATGGAACAAAGCATATTAAATAATCACCATCAAAAACTTTTTCATTTACATCTCCTATCTGAAGAACAGAAATCATAAGATGTTTTAATCTCTTTATTCTTTCCTTTCTTGGTAATCTCTCTCTTTCCTTATGCGGTATTGGTAAAAAGTCATATCTAATTCTATTTAAAAAAGGCGAAGCATCTCCAAGATATCCAGCAATTCCAGCTGGATCATGACTCAAAACCAAATAGGCTTTCTCAAAAGCTCTCCCCAGTTTTCTCCTTAATATCAAAAACACTGGGTAATCAATAAATCCCCCATTGAACTTATGAATTCCCGAGGCTATTCTTATATCAGCCCCATGCGGCCAAATAAAATAAGGTAGTCCAGTCTTACTTGCTAATATCTCCCCGACTATGCCACAGACTAATAGTATATCATTTTTCAGAAATTCCCTCATAATTTCCTTTTCAATAGGATCGCTTTCAAATAATCTAAGAATCTTCATCAGAATAGGATTAATAACTTTGATTCTTGGAGTAACTAACCAAGCTGGTGTTTGCCAATTTAACCTTTCCTCCACGTTCCTCCAATATTGTGCGGTAAAAATATTAGTTTTTGAGATCTCATTATATGATATAGTAAAAGGAATATCCTCCCAAACAGGCTGGCTAAATGGATACCAATCAGTAATATCTCTGATGAAAGTAATATCAAACCCATATTTTGCAAGGGTCTTAGCAACAACATACATATTGTTAGCCACTCCACCAAAGATGCCTATCCTTATCTTCATCTTTTATCTACCTTACAAACTACCTCAATGATTGACCTTAATCCATAGTAATTCGATTTGTAAGCTGGAGGAACATATAAACATTTATTCCCAAACAATCTAATACCTCCTTCTACATCTAAAGCAAGTATTTTACAATTAAATGAATCTAGTAAGCCTTTCAAATATTTCTCGGTCACCACAATACATGAATTTCTATGCAAAAATGTCCTAGCAATGAATAGCATAGCAGATTTTATCATTCCTAAGTTAAGTTTCATAAGTCCTCTATCAATTAACAGGTGCAAATACCATCCCCAGGAGTTGGCGTTCAGATATATAATTCCTCCCGGTTTTATGACTCTTATGAATTCCTTGATAGTTTTTGGCATATCGGTAAACATAAAAACACCATAACAAAATATAGCATCGAAAAAAGAATCACTAAAAGGGAGGTTTTCTAATTTTCCTACACAGAATTTAGCATCTACTCCATTGGTGGCAGCAAGAGTTTTGGCAATCTTAACCCTAAATTTAGATATATCTAAACCAAATACCTTACCATTAAGTTCAGATAACGCAATAGACCATTGCCCCATACCACAACCTGCATCAAGGATATTTTCTTTTCCAACAAACCCTATAGATTTTAATCTTCTCTTGTAGTAATCCTTGGATCTAAGACCACCAAACTCAAACCTTGCGAAATTCCTTGAGCGATCATCTAGTTCATCCCATATAGCTTTTGGGAATTTCCATCCGTTGCTCAAAAAATCCCGTAAGTAAATATTTTCTACCATATCATTTCTTTCTTAACAAAAGGTACAGATACAGAATATCGCCCTGTCTCATCTGGTCCGTTATATATT
>JAWAEI010000057.1:0-4353 GCA_038891475.1 Candidatus Pacearchaeota archaeon
CAAACAGCCACAATATTTCTATATGATTTGATTAGCTTAACAAACATTTTTTGATTGTTATCAAAATGCCTTTCTTGCCCCGCTCTTTAATATTTCTTCGACTTTATCTTTTGATACTACAGCACTCATTTTTGTTCCACATATAGAACAATTACCTGTTGCAATGTAACCTTTTCTTGAGGTTTGTCTTATTTCACAATCTTTTATCTCTTTTTTCTCTTTGCACCTCACACAATAACCAACAACCATTACGTTAATAAGAAATGGGTCGTTTTTAAATTTTTTCTTAGATGTTTCATTGTAACGTAAGTTGGAGTTATATGACTAAAATTTAACTTCTATTTTTATCTCCACCATACCTCTATTTGGATTAAGAGTTAATAAGTGGTAGGAGCTGCGTAGATTGAGCAAGGTTTAAGTTTAAAGAATTAAATTATATTCATTACTTTTTTTGATTTTAAAAAGAAATACCCAACAATTATAAAAGTAATCAATGGTGAAAGCCAACTCGGAGTATGATATCCAAAGCTATCCAAAATCATTATTATTCCTAAGAATAAAATAGAATACATTGCCCCATTTTTAAGGTAAATGTATTGTTTTATTTTATCAACCCCTTTTATTGTCAACTGCCTTACTACTATCGCCCCCAAACCATTTCCCAATATAATAAGTGGAACGGATAAAGTAAATGCGAAGGCGCCTAGAACAGAATCTATCGAAAAAGTTGAATCAATTACTTCTAGGTAGAAAATCTTACTTAAATCAGATAATCCTTTTTTCTTAAGTTTTTTTTCTTGGTGTTCAGCATTTGTCTTGAATCCATGAGTAATAAAAAAAACCGTACTTCCTAAAACTGCTCCAAATGCCATCATTGTTTGTTTATGTAATGCAAACCAGATTATTTCTGCTAGCAAAATAGAGGCTACTGAAAAAAACCAAATACCAAACTTTTCAATTATTCTTTCTCCCCAGAAACCATAATTCTTCGGCTCAATAAACCACCAATGTAAAAAAAGAAATAATAAATATGTTCCTCCACCAATTAACAAAATAGGAGAAGATTCTTGTATTGCCTCTAATATACCCGGATCACTAGAAAAACTTGCGACCAAAGCTCCAAGAGCCCCAACCTTGGGATTTGATGCCCAAACAACAACCCATGGCAATAAACCTCGAACAAGGAATACACCTACAATAATACCCATACCTAAAAACCATTTTCTATACTTCGGCTTTACTGTTCTAAGAACATCTGCGTTAATAATAGCATTATCAACACTTGTAATAACTTCGAATAATGCAAGTCCTAGAATTGTTAAGATTATTGAAAAAATTTTCATATTTTATTCACTCCTTTCTCAACATGATTAAGTAAAAGATTGTGGCTGTAACAACTAATAGTATAAATAAAAAAGAAGAGGGGTGAGGTGTATTTATCTCTCTGCTAAACATTTTAGTAAAATTATCTCGATTTCGCAATAGAGCTGCTAATGTAATTAAAGTAAGTACCCATATTGTAACTTTTGCTTCTAACTTGCTCCATTCCCATTTTATATTTAAAATTATAGGTTAATAATCTTTTCTCTTCTAGTAAAATCTTATAAATACAATCCTTTTTTTATTGAGTAGCTCCATTTAACATTACAATGCACTCGGATCTTTATTATATTCGATCTTTTTTATAATTTCCCTCGAACAGGATACCTTGCTCCGCAAGCAAGACAATGTAAGAAGGTTATTCTTCCTTCTTTCAAAAATTCTGTGTCGGGCTTTTTACATTCCCTACATATAACAAACTCGTTTGTGTACTCTTCTATTTTTTGATTTATTTTTGAACTTGGAACCTTTATATTAAGAACAAGTCTCTTCCCTTCTTTCTGACCTGGAGCCGCCAGTTCTTTTAATATATACTTCTGGAGATGGTCTGGATTTCTCCTAAGATAAGAGGCTATTTGATAGAAATTGGTAATTATTGTCTTTTTTCCTTCAAAAAATCCCTCTATTGTAGGAACCTCAAATCTCCCCTCACTACTCTTTGGTTTTTTTATTTTTGCATAAGCCTCTTCAAGCAATTCTTCATAATCCATGTAATGGGGGTGTGTTTGATTTTTTATAAAAGTTTTCATCTCTAACTTTTCCTTCTAGAGAATTCCAAGAACTTCTAATATTAGAAATTTTATCTCCACCTTTTTTTCTTTTTTCTAAATATCCCGTATATTTCTCAATTAAATAACCCCAAAGAATAAGCATAGGTCCTCCATAGAGAATTATATTTTTCCACTCTGATATTGGATTGTTATATTTTAATGACAATTCTAACATTCTATTTTAAAGTTATTTTTATTTAATATTTTTCATCTAATAAGTTTTAGGTATTTTATCATAAAAGTTAAGTTTATAACTAAGGGCACCTTTTTATTTTTTATGGATAGCAAAAACTTTTTTATCATTATTTCAATAATAATCTCGCTTTTCTTCTACGTGATTATAACAAATCAAACAACGAAAAAAGAAGAGAGATATATAAATTCTAAATATATTATAGTTTTTGAATCAGAAAAAAGAATTTGTCCGGCGGTGTGTGTCCCAATGTATGAATTAAAAGAAGGAGGATGTGTATATAATGAATGTGGCTCTGGTTGTGGCCCGGACAATTTGACAACTTTTCTTAAAAAAGAAGAATGTGAATCTAAAAGTAATTATAATCAATACAAAAAAAATGAAATCTTTATAAGGAGTATCCTTTTTATTATTCTAAGCATTTTTATTTGGTTTGTGTCTCATAATTCTGGAATCAAGAGAAATTACTAACCTAACCACATAACCTTCCCTGGACGGGGCTCAAATATAATTCCGTCTTCTAATAATTTTTGAATTTCTTGCTGTATTATTTGGGTTGAAACTTGGGGAAATTCTGAAAATATTTCAGTGTATTCAATCCCCCCTCTCTCTTCTGCTCCTTTTATTAAGTCAAGTATTCTATCTCTAATTGATAAAATCTTTTCTTTAACCTTATTTGTTTCTAAATTTGAACTATGTCCTCTTTCTATTTCGAGTTTTCTTAAAAGCAGGTATTTCACGTCAACTTCTCTTATAATTTCTGGAGTAATATAAATTTCGTTGTTCCAATACTTTAAATTACCTATAACTACGACGGTCTGGCCCTGAACTATGTGTTTAAATTTCTCACAATCTTCCCCAAACAGTTTTAACCTTATTTGTCCAGAACCATCATCGAGGCTAAGGAACAAATACTTTTTCCCTTCTCCGTCCGTGTTCCCAACACTTTCATATTTGTCTATAATATTCCCAATTAAATTAACTCTCACCACTTTTTTATCCCCTAGTTCCAGAAAAGAAAATCTCTCTCCGTCTATTACGGGAGTTCCGATAAGGATATCTCCTATTCTCAATTTATATGCTACATGCCTCTTGAATTGTTCTGACATACTAAGCTCGCGAAATAAATCCTTTTTTTGGTCTAAAGATTACTCCCGCAATATTAAGTTTATTTAATGCTTCTTCTATTTCAGCGGGGGTCATTTTGCTCTCTAACTCTTTTTCTATTTCTTCTATTGGAATCATCTTACCGAACCTGTTCTCTAAACTTATTATAGTATCTCGAACAATAAACACCTTGTTTCTTTGTGAAGCTGGCATCCCGCCAGTACCTCTGTCAATATCAAAAACATTTGATTCATAATCATAACCAACCTGAGTCAAATAGTACTTCATTATCTCTATTGCTCTTCTTGCGTCCTCGATACTTACTTCTTTGCTCAATCTTACTCTTGCAGAGGCTTCTGCCATTCTTATAAGTGATTGAAGTTGTCTTGCAGATAAGGGAATAGCAGTTATCCTCTCTGCTTGAACGGGCATGTTTCTAAGTTCTACATAAAACTTCTTTATTTCTTCTACTGCCTCGTCGCTTAATACTGGAAAAATCCTTTGTTTTGCATAAGCAACGTATTTTCTAAATAAATCTCTTTCTATAATCATTTCCTCCCCCATTTCTCTGTGAGACTTCAGCACATGAGAAGCTATTAGTTCGTCTCTCTTCCTATCTGGAAGATCTCTAAGGGGGAAAATAACATCAAATCTATTGATAAGGGTCGGTGGTAAATCTAATTGTTGGAATATAGGAGCATAGGGGTCAAATCTCCCTAATTTTGGGTTTGCTGCGGCAAGAACTGAAGTCTCACATTTAAGAGTCGCCTGAACATTTGCCTTTGATATAGTAATTGTTTGTTGCTCCATCCCCTCATGCATTGCGCTTCTATCATTTGGGTCCATTTTTTCAAGCTCGTCAATACAGACGAGTCCTTTATGAGATAAAACCATTGCTCCAGC
>JAWAEI010000058.1:0-4305 GCA_038891475.1 Candidatus Pacearchaeota archaeon
AAAAGATAAAGCAAACAAAAGAAAAGAGTAGAAATCAAACTTCTTACTGTAATTCCAATGTAAATTGTAAAATCCATCAAAAACAAAGAAGGAATTATCGAGAAGTCTGTTTTTAAAGGCGAAGTGGTTATACAATTGGTTAGTGGTAGACATAAGCGGAATTGATCATTCAACTGGACTAACAAAAAGTTAATCTCCTTAGGGGAAGCTACTCATTTAAATGAAGAGAGGAGGTCACGTTTGGATTTGTAGAAGAAAGATATATTCCAAAAGGAAGTGACCTCTTCTCCTTATTTTGAGAATATAATAAGGTTACTTTTATTACTATTTCTTAATATAATAATTCGTTTAATATTATTAAGTTTTTGATGAAAACAATTATTTCTCACTCATAGATAAATGTGGCTTCCTCTCCTCATTGAAATGAGGAGCTTCCCCTTCTCAGGGCATAATAACTTCCCGTCGGTCCAACGTTAGGGTATGCTATATTTCGCATGCCAGAAGCTATGCTTGTTTTTACATACCCTCTAACAGTTGAAAACAACCTCTCTGTCAACTTGGTTTCCTGCTCTGTCAGCTATATAGCCAAGTTTTTTGTACTTCTCTAAAAACTAAAGCCACATACAGAACAAACCATTAGCCTATCTGATAGAGAGAGCCTTAGCTTTGTCTTGCAACAGTAGGCACTTGGCTCTTTCCTTTCTCTTTTGTTTGCTTTATCTTTTGTTTTATTTTTTCTACCTTTTCCATATCTCCATGCTAAATATAGACACAATTATTTGTCAAACAATTCATCTCTCCTTTAAAAAGGAGAACCTTTTTGCGAAGGTTTCGTAATCTAATTAAAAAAAAATCTCCTCCCCGGGTAAGGGGAGGAGATTTTCAAAATAACATGATTTAAAATAATGATTATTTCATCATATTATCTCACAACAGTTGATCTTAGGAAGGCTGTAAATGATGCAGGTGAGTCACTTGTTACAGTGAATTTTGCATTTGTTCCTGATGTTGTAATATCAACAGACATGTTGTGACCACTTGCTGCAATAATTGTATGAACAGTTGAATCAACAATACCTGCGTTTGATCCCAACCTATAAAGTACAGATTCAACTTTATAACCAATTATTCCATTAGGATTGGAACCAAATCCTACTACATGACCTTCTAGCATCATTACGCTGCTTGTTTGTAGTGGTATTTCATATGAATCAGAACCACCAGATGTTGAAACTGATAGTCTTATTACATATTCATCTTTGTAGCTATTATCATTAAGTGAATGATGTCTTACAAAGTTATTTCCAAATGTTACCAATTTGGCACTAGTATCATTTCTAATTATTACCTGACCTCCAGCTGATCCGGGAACAATTTCAACTCTACCACCACCATCACCACCTCTTAGGAGTAGATTTCTACCTGGGTCAGCTTGTATGATACCATCATCTGTGGTATCACCGATGATAACACTACCCGTTCCTTTGGGTACCAGTCTAATATTAATGTCTGTTGTAGTACCACTGGCTTCAATTCTTATTGAATCAGCTGAAGATCCAACGTTGAAGTTAAAGAATCTTGAAGCTGAAGCAGCTGTTGATAATCCTTCAAATACAGCTACTCTTTGACCTACTGAATATATTACGGGTCTACCTGAAATTTCATCAACGTCAACGTAGGTGGTATTTGAAGAGTCATAAATTCTTGTTTTATCAACTATATTAATTACATCTTCAACTGAAATTCTTACATTGGTATCATTGCTACCTCTATAAGCAACGAGATATGTGTTATCAGCTGAAAATGTGGTTACTTGTGATAGACCTTCGATATTTAAACCAACTGTTGGATTACCACCTACACCATTACCATTAACAATTTCTATACCTACTCTATCTGAGGATGTAGAAGCAACTATTGATCTTGAAACCCATTCATTAGCTGATACTTGAACAGCAAATCCAAGAGCTGAAAGATTGTGTGGTACATTCAAATCATTGAATACACCTTTGAATGTTCTATGTTCAGGTTTATCGGTGTTTGAAGTATCAAAGAATACAACTTTATCATCATAAGCAACAGGAACAGATGACATATTAACATTAGCAAAAGTGATTGATATATTTCTTGACAATGCATTTCCAGTTAATCTAATGGCATTACCACCAACAAGAGTTAATGTATCATTAACTTGTGTAGCATTTACTGAAGTATCACCATTAAAGTTTCCTGAAAGAGAAATTACTCCAAAGAAATTACCTAATCCAAATTCATTTGCAGAAACAAAAACTAAAGCAGATGATGAAGCTTTATATACAAGATATCTATCCTCATTTCCTCCTGTTGTTAATGAGGTTACATTATTATTTGTATTTGCAATCAATACAGAATGCGCAGGTGCTGAACCTGGCATACGAACATTATTTAAATATATTTCTCCTGATGAATTCAGATACAGATTATTAGTGGAAACGTAAATTGAACCTATTGCAATTGAACTTACATTAAATGAAAGTGTATTTGTATAAGCATCATAAGAAAGTGTATTTGAACCACTACCCGTTACGGTGAAAAGTGCAGAACCATTAGCGTTATATAAAGAATCCAAATAACCCCAGACAGCATAACCCAATGCTGAAGTTCCCAAAAGAACCTGATTTGAAAAACCTCCACCAACAGCGATATTTCCTGAAACAATTATAATTGAATAGTTGTCATATTTCACACTAGCGACTAAAGTATTTCCTGCGGATACAAAATTTATAGCTCCTGAAACATGAGCGACCAAAACATCCTTTAAGTGACCAGGTGTAGAAGCTGAATTAACTGCTACAAGACGATCTGTAACTTCAGCTGATGCCAATACCCAATTTGTTCCGTCATATCTCAAAATATCACCAGGTGAAGGTGTTGAAGAAAATACAACATCGGATAACTCTCTAATAGATATTGAACCAAATATAACATCACCTGAAATATTTGATCTTAAAACATAACCAATTTCACTGTTAGATGGTATTGCAGATATCGTTGAAAGAGAACTTGTTCCTGTGCCAACAATGATGTTGTTAGAAGGAATATTATTTAATCCCGTACCACCATTTTGAACATTCAAAACACCGGTTACAGCATTAGAATCATTTAAAGGTAAAGCACCCCAAATAGCTGGTGAATTTACATTACCTTGAGAAAGGAGAACTTGATTGCTAACAATTGAAGATTTGACTCCCACATTACCTGAAAAAACACCAATCGTTGGTGATTCATTTATTGAAAACACATTTCCGGTTAATGATAGACCTGAACCCGCAACATAAAGATTAGTTCCTATAAATTGTGAAAAAGAAATATTATCAACACCCAAATTAGCGGTATTGGAAGGGGAAACAACAAGCCACGCTGTAGCACCATTGTTTGTACCTTCCTCAACATAGACCGCAAGACCACCAGAAAATTCATTTCCAGGTGTATTGTTTGCATCTTCAGTTCTTACAAAAGCTTCATTTAAAGCATCATAATAAAATATACCATTTCCTCTGGGGTCAGAAGCGTTTTTAATTAGTATTCTATCTCCATTTGCAAGTGTAATACCATCAATTACCACTGTGCCAGAAACACCTGTCCATACCAATCCATTGGGTTCAGCTGAAACATTATAATTATAAGAACTAAGTTCAGCTGATGATGTTGTTGCAACTCTTACAGAATTTTTCCAATCTAAACCAGCTACAGCAGAATCAACATATTCTTTGTTAACTAAAGCGTTATTGCTAACTATATTTGCGGTATATCCAACAGGAGCTAAAATTTCCCCTGTTCCAGCTGGCATTAAAACTAGATCAATATTTACATCAAATCCTTTTGCACCAATAATGGGTCCGGATCCAGATGTACCTGCTTCAAATGTTATATAATTAACACCACCAGGAGAAGGTTCAGTGTCTGCAACAATTATACCACTACCATCATAGAGTGTTTGTTGCCATTGCCAAGAAACTGAAGAACCAGCTACTTGTAAATTTTGACCATATGTACCTATTGATAAAATAGAACCGTTACCTTGTGAATTACCTATTATTAAATCGCCTTGATTGTTTAATTTTATTTGTTTAGCTCTTATTTGACTCATAAAATTAATCTCCTTTAATCTTTTAATTATTATATTTCAAAATTATTTATAATTGAAACATATTTTTTGTTATTTTTCAGATCGTGAATTTTAATTTCTTTTTTTATATATCACTTTTTTTTCTTTTTGAAAACTAATAGAACTTGTTTTCTTTGAAAAAAAAAAAACTTATTTCA
>JAWAEI010000059.1:0-4287 GCA_038891475.1 Candidatus Pacearchaeota archaeon
GTACGTACCGGTGAATTATTAGATTCCAATGGTATTACCGCTTTTATTGTTGAAAAAGGAACACTGGGTTTTTCTGCAGTAAAAATTAAAAATAAATTGGGCGTAAGAGCCAGTGAAACCGCAGAATTGATATTTGATAATGTTCGCGTTCCGGAGTCAAATGTAATTGGTGAAGTAGGGCAGGGATTTAAGCAAGCCATGAAAGTGCTCGATGGCGGTCGTATTTCCATTGCTTCTGTTTCGTTGGGCATTGCCAAAGGAGCCTATGAAGCTTCATTGAAATATGCCAAAGAACGAGAGCAGTTTGGGCAACCGATTGCAAACTTTCAAGCCATTGCTTTTAAATTAGCTGATATGGCTACCGAAATAGAAGCGGCAGAGTTGCTAACGTTAAAAGCGGCTGATTTGAAAAATCGCGGTGAAAAAGTAACCAAAGAAGGTGCTTTTGCTAAATATTATGCTTCTGAAGTAGCTGTAAAATGCGGCAATGAAGCCGTTCAGATTATGGGTGGTTATGGATTTACAAAAGAATTTCCGGCTGAAAAATACCTCCGTGATTCTAAACTCATGACTATAGGAGAAGGCACTTCCGAAATTCAGAAGTTAGTAATTGCCAGAAATATTTTGGCATAGTTTACTCCGAAAGAATATTTGTATTAATTATTTGTTCAAAAATTCAACTATACACGTAATAGTTTAAATTGTTATGTCTTTTACTAATTGATAGTTTTGTTTTGTAAAACAACTATCAATTCTATGAAATCATTTGCTAAAACATGGTGGGGAGAACAATGGTTAAATGCATTAGAAAGCGTTGACTATTCCAATCGTTTGCCTCGTGGTAGAACTTATGCACGAAATGGAGCAGTATTAGAGATAAATTTTAAAAACAATATCATAGAAGCTAAAGTAGCAGGTAGTAAGTCTAAACCTTATGATATAAAAATTATTATTCCACCTTTTTTTGATAACGAAAAAAAAATATTAACTAAGCATATAGCAAAGGATAATATTTTAATATCAAAATTATTTGCAAGAGAGCTTCCGACAGAAATTTTAGATATAACACAGGCAAATCACATCAAGCTTTTCCCCGAATCATGGCAAGATTTAAAGTTAATATGCAGTTGTCCGGATTGGGCGGTTCCTTGTAAGCATTTAGCGGCTGTGATTTATATGATAGCTTCTGAAATTGACAAAAATCCCTTTATAATTTTTGAAATGCATCAATATGATGTATTTGAAGAATTAAAAAGAATTAATATTCAAGCAACTCATTTAAAAAAAGAAAAAATCTTTTCTATTCACGATTGTTATTATAAAGAGTCTTACCCCAATTATTCCCTTTTGAATGTTAGTGAATCTGAATTTGCACAGTTAGACTATACAACTTTGCCTGATCAACATGAACTAATTATCAATTTGTTTCCAGATAAATGCTTGTTCTATCAAGGAAATTTTAAAAAAATATTGTCTTCGTGGTATAACGTTTTATCAAAAAAGTATAAGCTGGCTGAATTTGAATTGTGTAATAATTTTGATGTTATTAGTGATAAAAAAAAATTATATTCTTCATTTAAAATTCTTGTAACACCTATAGATGTATATTTTTTCATAGAAAGTAATAAAAAGCACATTCCAATTACTGCTGAAGAATTAATAAATACAATTGTTAATACAGAAGTTAAACATTTAGAAAATTATTCCATAGAATACCAGTTTTTGTTTCATTTATATCAATTTTTACAAGTATTACTTCAAAAAGGTGCAATAGTACCAAAGATTTTTAAAGTTTCAGAAGATGCATACCGTATATTATGGATACCGGTATTAATGAACGATAAAGTAAATAAATTATACAATCAATTTGTTCAGCTTTTGCCTGATGATATAATTGAAATTTCAACAAAGGTTACTAAATCAAAATCAAAAAAATTAATATCTGAATACAGTGGAAATTCTATAAAAAAATACGAAGTACTAAAACTTATTATAGCAGATTTTATAAACCATTTGATGAAATATTCAAATTTAAAAATTCCAAATACTTCACAAGAAATAGATAAAAAAGTTCAACTTTTGTTCTTTGAGCAGCAAATAGTTGATTTTACTGATTATAATGAAAAAGAAATCCCATCAACTATTCAGCGTTGGCTCAATCGTTTTGAGTTGAATGAAAGAGAAATTATACCTGTTATAGCTGTTGAAGAATTATATGAAAATTATTTTAAAGTAAACTTACAAGTTGAATTACATGATACATTAAGTGAAATAATATCCATCAAACATTTTTTTGAAATTTTTCCTTCGGATAAGAAGATGACTTTTATAAAAGATTTGAATCTACTTATAGAGTTTTTTCCTGATCTTAATAAAATTCTAAAATCAGAAGGCAACGAGGATCTAGTATATAATTGTGAAAGTTTTGTTGATATATTACTTAAAATTTTACCAATATTTAATTTTTTGGGTATTAAAGTTTTATTGCCTAAAAGTTTACAAAATTTACTTCGTCCAAATGTATCCATACAAATTAAATCAAATAACAAAACCCGTTCATATATAACATTAACTGATATTTTAGATTTTGATTGGATGATTGCGGTGGGGGATGAAATTATGGATAAAGAGAGATTTATTCAATTAGTTAATAAAGCCGGGAAATTAATTAAAGTAAAAGAACACTATGTATTAGTTAACAAAAATGAAGCTGAAAAAATTTTAAAATATTTAGAAAATCCACCCAAGATTTCACAAATAGAATTGCTTCGAATGGCAATTGGTGAAGAATTTCATAATGAAGCAAAAGTCTTTATAGATAATGAAGTAAAAGAAAAAATTCAAGAATTACTTAAAATTAATGAAACACCATTACCAGCATGTTTACAGGCACAACTAAGATCATACCAAATGAGGGGATATGCGTGGTTATACAAAAATTTTAAACTGGGCTTTGGTTCAATATTAGCTGATGATATGGGTTTAGGCAAAACTCTTCAGACTATTACCTTATTAGCTAAACTAAAAGAAGAAGGTGTATTTGATATGCATCCTGGCTTAGTAATAGTACCTACATCATTAATTACTAATTGGCATAAAGAAATACAACGTTTTGCACCACATTTAACAGTAAATGTATTTCATGGTAATTCACGTAAATTTATTACTAAGTCCTATGATTTAATTATTACAAGTTATGGTATTATTCGTACTCAAAAAAGTTATTTCGAAAAATATACTTGGCCTGTGATAATTATAGATGAAGGACAAAACATTAAAAATCCACAAGTAGCTCAAACTATAACGATAAAAAAATTAAAAGCTAATTATAAATTAGCTTTAACTGGAACCCCCGTCGAAAATAGATTGTCTGAATATTGGAGTTTGTTTGATTTTACTAATCTGGGTTATTTAGGCAATCTTAATTGGTTTATTGAAAACTTTTCAAAACCTATAGAATTATATCATGATAAAAAGCGTTTAGAAAAGTTTAAAAAATTAACCGCGCCATTTATACTTAGAAGAGAAAAAAGTGATAAATCAATTATTCAAGATTTACCTCAAAAAATTGAAAACAATTTATTTACTACCCTTACCCAAGAACAAGTGGCACTGTATGAAGGTTTAACAAAAACCTTAATTGAGTCTATTGAAGAAGCAGAAGGTATAAGTAGAAAAGGATTAATTCTCAAATTATTATCCAACTTAAAACAAATATGTAACCATCCGGCGCAATATTTGAAAAATAATAATTATTCGCCAGAACTATCAGGCAAGGCATTATTATTATTAGATATTCTGAGTAACATTTATGAACAAAACGAAAAAGTTTTAATATTTTCTCAATACAAACAAATGGGAAATATACTTGTAGAAATATTAGAAAAGAAGTTTGAAAAACCCATCTTACAACTTCACGGAGAGATGAGCAGAAGCCAAAGAGATCAAGTAATTAATTTATTTCAACAATCTAAGCAATTTGATACGTTAATACTTAGTGCAGCAACACATGTTATTCATTATGATTTGTGGTGGAATCCAGCTGTTGAAAACCAAGCCACAGATAGGGCCTATCGTATAGGACAACAAAATAATGTTATGATATATCGGATGATAACCAAAGGAACATTAGAAGAAAAAATTGACGATATGATACGTTCAAAAAAAGAATTGGCTAATCTAAGTGCCAGGTGACACGAGAGACAGCCGGCTCCCTGAAAGACGAGCTTGCCCCGCTCCAGAGGCGTCAGCTTCCCCAAGGGCGAGTCGGGCTTATGGGGTACTGCC
>JAWAEI010000060.1:0-4192 GCA_038891475.1 Candidatus Pacearchaeota archaeon
TTATTACTCCATTTGTTGCAAAACTCAACTTATGTCCTGAATAAGAAGGAGAAGCAACTCTGTATATTAACGTGTAGTTTCTTGTTTGTGGAACATTTAGATAATATTCTACCCAGTAGCTTCCACCCATATAATCTCCCTGAACAGCAGTAACTCCCGGGTACCAGGCAGAAGATATTTTAGCATTTGACATAGAAATAAACCTTTCGGCTTCTATTTTAGAAGGAATTTGGTTTGTATTTGTAGCCGGTTGATAAATATTAGGAAACTCACCTGATAAATAAAGCAAAGCAAGTAATCTCAAGGTATTCCCATAATAATGATAAGTTTCTGTATAAGGAGTTTTACAATTTACTAAAGCAGAATATAAATTCCCTTCATAATCATCATCAGCAAATAAAGCTGATGTAGCAATCATTGAAACAAAAGGAGAAGTTGTCCACTGTCCTCCCTTCGAAACACTGAGAGCGTCTTTACTTAAAGGTCTCCACGCTGTCCCATCCACAAAGTATCCATCTTTTATATTTTTTATTCCTTCTGGAGATTGATAATATTTATTCCTGAAAAATTGATTTTGAAGTAAAACTATATTCTTTGCTTTCTCATCCCCAAACCAACTTGCTGCAACAGCCATCCTCCACATCACCCGAATAGCATCATAATATAAATTAAAACTCATATTTCCTCTTGGGGAAGAATAATAATTTGTTACAATTTGACCATTCGAATTTGTTCTTTCAACAAGAAAAACAAGTATATCACTTACTCCTGTATAAGTATCAGAACTTACGTCATATCTACCAGAAACCGATCCTGCTCTACTGCCACTTGTATTACACCAATCTGGAAGTATACCAGTCCCTTTATTTACCGCATGTATTTTATCAATATGCTGATACATCTTTGTTGTAAGTTCATCCCATCTTGCATCCCCTGTAAATTCTCTGAAAACTTTAAACCATGCAGGGGTAAAATATGATGGATTCCAGCCTTTTGGCCCACCCCATATTCCAGACCAAGAACCATTAACACAGGCACCAGGATATACAAATAATTCATTATTAAACCCAACTCCCATATCATAATTCATTATGTTACTCAATAACGTTCTTGCTTCTGTTTGATAATTATAATTTTGAGATGCTCCCCAGAGTTTATAAGCCATAATTAATGCCATTGCCATATCAAGATCTGCATCAGTAGCAGATGTCTTCCCCCTCGTATACCAGGTAACCCTCACCCAACCTGTACCAGGCATTTCTGATATATCCGTTATGTCATTAGCTACCTGTTCACCTGTGTTAGTATTTTTCCAGACATATCCATGTGGAACAGGAATATTAAATTCTGAAATATCAACACCATTCTTATCAACCTTCCAGTGCATAAGACCTTTACTATGAAAATGTGTTTTTGCATATTTGTAAAGCCTTTCAAGTGTAAACCTATCATTAAAATAAACCGCAAGCAACATACCATACGCTATACCCTCAGATACAGTATCATAATCTGTTCCAGCATCTCTTCTTACTCTTGACATTCCGTTTCCTGCATCTACAACATATTGTCTTTTCCATTCATTATATTCGTCAATCAATTGTTGCTTTGACAATCTGCTTAGAACAAACTTTTTTCCATATCGATATGGCGAATAAATATTTAATATACTGTTATCTAAAGATTTTTCATTAACAACACTTCCATTTTCAAAATTAGTTTCAAAATCAGAAACTTTCTCCTGTGGCACAAAAGCACATCCAGCTATTATGACCATAAAAAATAAACTTAAAATTTTTCTTACAATCCTCTCCATAAATTTTTCTCCTTTTTTAAAAATTTTTCATAGCCCCTTAAACATATTTCTTAACCCTCTTCCGAAAATTATTAACCTTTGCTTTCACCTCCTTAAAAACTTTTTCAATAATTATAGCCCAAAAAAACAAAATATGTTAGAACTTTTAGTGGTATTTTATACCCTACTTTTAGTAGGGTTTTCGCCAGAAAGATAATTTATAAGATAGGAGAGGAATGATTCATAACCGAGTTCTGTTTGTTTGTGTATTTTCAGCTTATCAAACAATTCATATTTGTTTTTTACGTTTAACTCTGCATAAATTGAGCTTAAATGTTCTTTTACCGTTGATTCTGCAATGAAAAGTTTATTTGCTATATCTTTTATTCTATATCCCTGAAGCAGTAATTTTAAAACCTCACTTTCTCTCTGGCTCAACTTATAATTTTTCAATAAATCTTCTTCAGGGTGTAAGGATTTATTTACTATATTTTTTATATCCATACCCGTTATTCTTATTGTACTAATTTCGTTATCATTATATAAAAAGAACAATTTCGACAATAACACAAAATGTTCATTGTTTTTATTTTTAATATTTAATACTATAGGGCTTGAAGTGTTTCTTTTTGTCAATTCACAACTTAATTTCTTTATTTCTCTTTCATTCATAAAGTTAGACAGTTTAAGAGTAGAATAAGAGTTTATTTTTAACAATTCAATCGCTGTTTTATTCATAAAAGTTATATCAAAATTTTTATTAGTTTCAATTATTAACATTGGAGTTGACTCAATTATTTTATTAAGTTGTTCTTCATTTTCCTTTATTTTTTTAAGTTCTTTTTCTATGTTTGAAAATATTTTTTTCTGATCAAGCTGGACTAAAGGTTTTTCAAGATTAAATTCTTCTGAAATTTTCCCAATCGTTTTAAATGAAGAAATAAACTTCGTAATAATTATGTAATGTAGTGAAAATGTAAATATTATAACTCCTATAAATGATAAAGAAAAGTATATGTGTGGAAAAATATTAGTTAAAAAAATATCCACAACGATCAAAACAACAAGAATTAACAAAGCAAAAAAAAGAAAAATAGAGTTTTCATACCTTTCTTTTATAGCCCTTGCTACAACAAAAAGGCTATAACTACAAAGAAGAACAATAGACCCATGAAATATTGGCAAAGTATTTGTAAAAATGACAGGTGGAGTTATAATTACAAACAATATAAGCATAAATTCAAAAATTACATATATTAAAAAGAGCATTTTGTTAACAAGACGAGGAAACATTTCTTTCAAAATATATGGAAATATAGGAAAATATAGGCAAGAATATACAATTTTTTCCCTCAATCCCCAATCAATATTGTGAATAAATTTCCTGAATTCGCTTTGCCCATGAAGTAAAAAGCAAACCACTCCCAAACCACAAAAAATTGAAAAATACAAAAATAATTTTTCTCTCGTTCTCAAAAAAATCAATATATGTAAAATCGCAGTAACCAAAAGAAATGTAAGAATAATAGTGGCAAAAATAAACCTCCCTATTATAAAATCTGAAATCTTCTCTCTATCACCAAAAATTATATTATTCCATGGTCCACCCTGAAAATGTGAAAAATTTGCAATCTGGAGAATCAACTGGTTTGTAAGTTTAAGATTATCAATTGAAACAAAATTTGGATAATAATATGGTTTACATTCTTTCTCTCTTTCTGAAACCACTCCATTAGTAGCAATAAGTTTGTCGTTAAAATATAGCCTGTATGAGGTTGAAAAATTTTTTATATAAATTCCAGGAGAAAAATTTGTTTCATCAAGTATAATATTAAGCCTGTATGTCGCATAACCCTGACCTGTTAATCTTTTTCCTTTATACTCTGAATTATTCCAGATTGAGGGAAAGATTGAAAATTCTGGATTCAAGTTTTTAGCTTTCTCAAAATCTTTTGGAAAAATCAACTCTTGCCAGTAAAACTCATATTCCCCACTTAAAAAAACAATCCTATCCTTTTTAAAATCATACTGAGAAAAATCTATAAACCCCTTCTTTGCTAAAGGAACTTTTTCGTTATTACAAGAAAAAAATATAAAAACAAAAATATATAAAAATAATCTTATTTTCTGCATAGATAATTTTAACATAAATTAATATTCTGTCAATCGATAAAAATTTGGTATAAGCTACTCCCACAAAACAACTCAATAAAAATTGGAAAGAAAATTTCCTTATCTTTATAATAAAAAATGGAGGTTTTTATGCCCCGTGTGAGTGGTAAAGTTAGCACAGTTTTATTTTCTCCACATTTGCATGATAAATTTTCTTTAAAATTCGCAATGTGGAATGTTGTTTTAGCATTAATTCCTGCTGGAATTGCAGGAGTATGGTTCTTTGGC
>JAWAEI010000061.1:0-4187 GCA_038891475.1 Candidatus Pacearchaeota archaeon
TCATCTGACAGGGTTGTGGGCGTATCCTAAAAATTACCCCTACATTACAGATTATGAAATTCATTCCACTATGATAACAATTGGACCGGTTTTACATTACCTTGCTTCATTTTATACTAAAATTACAGGATGGAATTTTTATCATTTGAGAATCTTTATGTGTTTTTTAAACGCTTTTTTTCCAATCCTGGTTTTTCAAATTAGTAGCCATTTTTTTCAATCAAAATCTAAAATTTGGGCTGTAATTTTATTGATTTTTAATTTACATTTTCTTGTATATGGAAGTCAGTACATTGGTGAAGTATTCATGATAGAATGCTTATTACTGGGCATTTATTTTCAATTTCAAGCTATATTAAAACTAAAAAAATATACAATAATTTATTCACAAATTTTTTTTTATTTAGCAATTCTTACAAAGGAATATATTGCATTAATTATTGGTTTATATCTTCTTACAACGTGGATTTTTGGGATTTTAATTTATAAAAGATTTTTTAGTTATTTATTTTGGCAAGGGCTTTTATTGCCTTTGCCTTCGTTGGTATTTTATATTATGGAATTTAATAGTATCTATGATTTTATAGAGTATTGGAATTCCAAAAAAGACTATCAAAAAGAGTTTTTTGATTTTAACCCTGCAAATATACTATGGATTATTAAAAAGCCATTAGTATTAATTGGTTATTGCCTAATAATACTTAAAGTAATTATAAGAAAAAAAATTCATGATATTTTTTTGTTTTTTTTGCAAACTTTATTAATTTCATTTTTGGTGAATAGTTTGGAGAAATATGGATATAATAAATTATTTACATTATTAGCTACCATTGTAAAAACAATCATCATGCTAAGTGAAACAGAGTATATTCCCACTTCTGTCACCCCCGCATTTTTTACAAGAATTACCCTATCTAAAGTATTTGACATCAAAACAGATGTTAAAGTTATAACTAAAGATGGAAATGATAATTTAAAATATTTTTTAAATATATCTTTTTCTGGTACAGATATTTTAATATTTCTGAAAACATATATATACGCTAATAATGTAGTCACTGTAGCAAATAATTCAGCAGAAGCGAGATAAACTGCACTTAATCCCATTAGTGCTACAATTATCTTACCAGAACTTGAAATAAATTTTTGTACGATTAATATTGTTTTACCAATAGCCATTCTCAATTGAGCTGATAGAGTAAAATTACCTATATCACTAAAACTACTTATGACCATACTTAAAAAAATAATCAAAAGCACATATTTATCTTCAAAATTAAAATAACTTAGTTCACTATTTGGAAAAGTATACGAAAATAGAATAAAGCTAAGTACCATCAATGATATAGTAAATAACTTTATAAAGAAGAAACTACTTATACACTGATTTAAATCTTCGCCTTGAGAAACTAATTTTACATGTATTACTCCAAAGCCTAAATTACCAATTATACTAAAGATATTTGCAATGGCTAATGCTGAAGTTAGAATACCCAATGGCTTTGGACCCATTAATCTGACTATAAAAACTAAAGACACGAAGCCTATTAGGTAAACAATTAATTCTCCAACTAATGAAACTATTAATCTCTGCTTTAACATCTGTAACTTTTTATAGATTTTCAGAAAAGGTTTTATGGTATAGTTCGAAGATTTCTTTTGTTATTACTCGCCAGTCAAAATATTTTTCTATTAAAGTTCTGCCATTCTCTAATTTTAACTTCCCAGACCAAATTTTATCTATCGCATTAACTGCTTCATCGATTGTTTTAACATAAACACCATAATTTTGTAGATTAAGGTGCTTAAAATGGTAAAACACATTTGAAACAACTGGTATATTACAAGCTAAAGCTTCAAGAGGTGCTATCCCAGTACCTGCAAAAAGTTCGTTCTCTTCACCGTTAGTTAGATAAAGATAAACATCACCAGCAGAGTAATAATATTTCATATCTTCAATAGGAACATAACCACGAAGTATCACTCCACTTTCTTTTGCAATCTGGTAATCAGGACAAGTCTCATCACTACCTACACTTAATAACTCCACATCATACTTTTCTCTTAATTTATCTCTAACCTGAATTGCAGAAGATACTCCTCTATATTTGTTTAGTTTTCCAAATAATAGAATATATTTTTTATTTTTATCTAATTTTAAATACTCTCGAGAAAAGTCTTTTTCAATAGGTTCATATAATTGAATATCTAAACCCCAGTGAGGATTAGTATATATTCTATCGATTTTTATTATGTCTTTCAAATAATTTATTTCTGTTTCTGAAACTGCAAAAAACCATTCTGCTCTTTTAAACAACCATTTTTCAATTAAATATGCAATGTATGATGATATCCTTTTATATCTACAAAATTTCCAAAATGGATTTGCCCCTCCTTGGTGAGAAACAAATATTTTCGCTCTTTTACCTAATAAAAAAAGTATTAGGTAAAACTCAAACTTATGTGGAGAAGCTGTATAATGTATTATTATTTCATTTTTTCTGATTTCATCAAATAGACTTTTAACTAAAGATAAAGATATAGTATCTAATCTTTTTATATGAAATCCTGGAAATATTCTACATTTAACTTGGTAAACAAACTTCTCTTTGAGTTTTTTCAACCCAACTTCACTTCGCCATACTTCAAATTCGAACGATTTTTCATAAACAGGTTTATTCAAGATATAAAGCGGTCCTTCTCCAAAGAAAAAATAATCGTCACTACCTTCCTTATAAAAAGTTTGATTGTATGGATACGAACGAGCGTGGATATAAATTATTTTTTTCAACGAATGATTACTTATTTTTATTTCTGGTTTATAATTGAATAAAATTTATAACTTCTAAATTTTCCTTTTCTAATCAAATAATCGTAGAAACAGCCTTCTAATTTCATACCTACTTTTTGCAAAACTTTCTCTGAAGCAAAATTATCTATTTCACATTTTGCTTCAATTCTGTGCAAGCCCATAATATTAAATCCATATTCTATTATAGATAATAAACATTCTGTCATTAAACCTTTGTTTTGTTCTTTAGGTGACAGAACATATGCAATCTCACCCTTTTTATGTTCAGGTAAAAAAGTAATAAAACCTGCTATTCCAATAACTTTTCGATTTTCCTTTAATTCCATACCCCACTGAGAAGCTAAATTTCTTTCATATTTCTCAATTATAGAACTAATGAATTTTGCTGTTATATTTTTATCTGAGTGTGGATACCAGCTTAAAATTTTACAAGTCTCCGGTAACGAAGTAAATTCAAAAATATCATCTACATCTTCGATCCTTAATTTTCTTAAAAACAATCTTTCTGTGTGTATACCTGAGAAATCTCTAAAAAAATTTTTTTCATCCATTCTTTATATTCTCCCAGAATATTTTTTTACTATTTTCAAAACCTTCAAAAAAAAATATATCAAGACAACTTAGGCCATCTATAAATGGATTGCCTTTGACCTGATTATAAAATGGATGTCTAAAGTTATGCCATTTTACTTCAATTCCTGCTTCATTAAATTTATGTAAATATTCTGACATATATTCCCGACTACCTTGGCCAGCGAGATAGATTTGAGCGCCAACAGCTTTGCATAGACCAAGTACTTTATCCCCTTTAACACCTTGAACATTATATTGACTACTAATTAGAAAACTTACATTGATATCCAACTTTTCCATAGCAAATAACATTGTATCTTTTAATAAGTCCAAACCATCATCGTAATCTTTTTGTAGTAAGTTTTCTACCGCTTGATATACTTCATTAAAATATGGCGCTCTTCTATAGTAATTATAAAGCTTATTTAAGTGTTCTACCTTCCATTTATTATTTTTCAGTTTTATTTCTTTGAATGTTATTCCTAACTTATAATTAATTGGTAGAGTTAAAAATTTTTTTTCACCATTACAATAAAATATATTTCGATATTGATACGAGCCCTTAACAACTTGAGCATCATCTAACAAAATAAATGTATTCGTTTTAGCAATTTTATCTAATAATCCCAACCATGGAAAATAAGATGGCTGATGTATAGAAACTATCTTCATAAAACATCTTCCCAATCTATATTTTTAGCACCAAATTTTTTCAGTGTTTCATCATAATAATTCTTTAAATAGTTAGAATATTCATCAATTGCTTTGAATACTCGTCTTCGTGGAGGTAATACAACATCTT
>JAWAEI010000062.1:0-2890 GCA_038891475.1 Candidatus Pacearchaeota archaeon
TTCTACAATTTCTTGCGCTGTTTTTTCATTGAAATATTTTATTTCAGTAGGTATACCTTCTTCTGATGCTTTTTTTGCTATATTTTCAGCTGGATCCACTCCCAGCACACGCATACTAATTTTCTTAAATTGCTTTAACAAAGTACCATCATTACTACCAATATCTACCACAAAACTGTTATCATTCAAATCTAATTTTTTAGATATATCTGCTGTAAATTTTTGAAGGTGTTTAATCATTGGCGCAGAAGCCGATGTAGCGTAAACATAATGGTCAAACATAAGTCTTGGATCAATAAGTTGACGCAATTGAACAAGACCACATATATTGCAGAAACATACATCAAGTGGATAAAAAAATTCGTCAGCGCACAAATCTTCACTTTTTATAAACCCATTAGGCTTAGGCATAAGGCCTAAAGATAAAAAATCAATAATTTCTTCATTGCCACACGCCCTACAATGAGAAAGTGATGTGACCGAACCCAATTTTGCATAAGGATTATACCTTCGAATTGCTTCTAATTGCTGTATATATTTTTTATTCTCAATAATATTGCCCTGCATAAGCTTTTAACTATGTGTAATATTTTTCTGGATATTTTCCCAGAGATCTGGATAAAACTCTGCTAGAGCGAAAACCACTAAAGGAGGAAATAGCATAGACAGCCTACTAAATGATCCAGATATTTCCCAAATTTCATTGTAATAAAAACTAAGTGCATAACTAGTAATAAATAACAAGCAAAGATTTAACGTTATTAACATAAGAATTATCGATCTTTGGAAAAATTGCTTTTTATAAATCACAACTTTATAAATTAACATAATTAGATACACAAAAAATACTAGTAAATATGGTTTTACATTACTTTCGAAAAAGAAATTTATTACTTTAATAAATCTAGCGAAATCAAAATGCATAATGAAAGACTCCGAAACCCTCTGGGTCTGAATTAAAATATTACTACTTTGAGGTACATGTCCACCTTCATATATTTTCCAAGGCAGCAATATTAACAAAATAATTATAACAAACAATATACCATGAAAATATTTTTTGGAAAGAAATGATATAAAAAATACTAACACTGTTGCAATAATCCAGAAAGGTTCTACCGATCTTACCCATGTACTTAAACCTATAAGTAAGGCACTAAGAATCAAATTATCAATAGTTCTATATCTAGCCCAGAGGTAAGCAAAGCCTGCACCTAAGACATAAAAAACAGTATAAGGAAGATTGGTATAAGCAATTTGTGATTGCCTATAAAACTCTGGGGAAATTGCAAGAAGTGAAGTGAAGAAAAGGGCTAAGATACATTTACTATCATTTCTAAAAATAAAATATGAAACAATAAGAAAGCTTAAATATATAAGGGTATAAATAATCATTGGATTTTTTGATCCCATTAAATACAACCAGGTATGAAGTAAAGAAGTATATAAAGGATACCCAAAAAAATATCCCCGAGAAATTCCATCTTGCATATATCCAGTTGCAACAAAAGTCTTAGCTCTAAAATCATATAACACTAAACTATCCCAATCTTTAACTGGCCAAAATAAGTTTGCTATTAAAGAGTTTGTAATCAGAAAAAGTATAAAAAGAATCAATAAGAGCTCTATTTTAGAAATACTTTTGACTTTTTTTATAATTTTTTCTATTGAAATGGTTAACTTAGGAAACACATATTTATATTTAATCCAACGAATAAGAAGCAAGACCAAAATGGACGAAATTAGTATAGTTACGGAAGTAGATAATCTAAAAGGTAGACCCATTAAGTTTCCTAGAAAAAGAATCAATGTAAAAATACCACTTCCTATTAAATAACCCAAACCAAGTCCTGCTAGGCTTCTGATGTTAGGTGCGACCAATTTAACCAACAAAAAACCAAATAAAACAATTACTAAATTACCTAGTATGTTGAGGAACAAATTCATCATTATCTACTCCCTTTCACTTTGATTATCCCCCATGAATTCTTGTGTTTAGGGTCTAAAGGATCATAATTGGTTGCTGATTCTGTAGCCTCAAAAGTCTCAGGGTTAAAATATATGATTTTTTCAGCGTTTAATGAAACTTTGGGCCAACCATAAAGGTAAGGTTTATCTGTCAACCATTCTCCTTTAGCTAGAAGGACATAATCAAATTTTTTATTAGGCAGATAATCATATCCCCCATTAATTACAAATCTGGGATATAGAAAATATCTTACTAATCCTGCATTCCCAGTAGAAAGCCATGGACCTTCCTGAGGCGGGATAACTATAGTCGCATCCTCTGGGGTGTTATTTTTAATAAAATTCATATAATCATAGAAAAGACTCCCCCAGGTGTATCTCATCTTCTCTTGATCGGACATCTTTATATGTTGTAGGATAAAAGCAGTACCCCTAAGTGCTCCAATTATGGCTACCATTGAATTTTGATAACTATATAAAACTATCAAAATGACAATAATCAACATCACGAAGAAATCAACAAAATTAGCACTTAATATTTTTTTAAAAATAAAATCTTTTAGGAAAAGAGCCCTATTTGAAGGCCAAAAAATTCTTTCTTTTGTAAATATATAATTTTGTTCTAAAAAATATTTTTTTATCTTTTTTTCCCCTACAAAGTATTTTTTCATAAGTAGAGGATAAAATTGAATAAAAATTATAAATCCACTTAATAGAATTACATTAGAAAAATTTTGAGGTTGAATATGAAAAGTGGAAAATACATAATTAGGGTAATGAACTGCTTCTGCTACATTAATAATATACCAGAATACCAGAAATACCGGGAATAAAAGCAAGTTACCAATAAAAATGAAAAGATCCATCATCTCTACAATGTAATAGCTCCTATCCGCTTTCAAAGTTCTAAACACAAAACCTG
>JAWAEI010000062.1:2900-4182 GCA_038891475.1 Candidatus Pacearchaeota archaeon
ACAAACCAATATCTTGAATCTAAAAGTAAATAGCGTCTCAAAAAGCCTACATATGTATAGGATTCAATAAACAAAAAGAAGAAGGTTAAAATAGTTAAAATAGGAAATAGTTGATAATTATATGTTGCCAAATTTTTAATGATTTTGAGTGCTCTATCTGTATCTTTAAACATTCTTTTTAATTCTCCAAATCGAATATTCTTGAGACAACAAAAGAGGTATCTCACCAATCACGTATTTTCCTAATATGCTTGTTAATCTCCCATATTTTTTCGAATAAAGAAGCATCTACACCCTTATTTCTAAATTCACCTATCAATGCAACCAAATCTTTTGGTAAACATTTTTTGCCAAACCCTCTTTCATTAGTAACATTTAAATGAGCATCAACAATCCTAGGGTCTGCTGCTCCAAGCCTCTTGACCTCCTTGTAATTAACACCGTGAGCCAAACAAAAGTCATACCAAGTATTAGCAAAAATGACTTTCATTGCTAAAAAACTGTTACGGAAATATTTGACCATCTCCGCAGTGATGGAGTCTGTAAACTCAATCTGGGAATTAGGAAAATGCAAACTATATAAATTCCCTACCTTTCTCGATATCTTATCATTCTCGGCCCCAATTATAATCATTTTAGTATTTAGAAAGTCATTTACTGAATTTGCCTCCGTTAAAAATTCCGGATTAAAACAAAATTGACTGTGCGGATATTTTCGTATTAAACTTCTTGTAGTTCCTGGGACAACCGTTGATTTAATTACTATCACCTTGTCAGTATGGTCTGTATACTTTGAAATCTTATCTATGCTCTCCTCAATAATTGAGAGATCGATTCCTGATTCATCATCTTTCATAGGTGTTGGTAAACAAATAAAAATAAAGTCACTTTTTGATACAACTTCCTTCAAAGGCCAACCTCCAGGTTTAAACTTATCATAAAACATGATTTGATCTCTTCCCTTAGAGGTATAAGAAAAACCATATGTTAACGCCTGTCCAACAACACCATGACCAATAACACCTATCTTAGCTGGGATAAATAAAGCTTTATCTGCTACTATATTATTGCCACTGTTCTTATCCATCTTGGAATTATAAAGCAGCTAGGATCATCTGTGAGAATGAGCCTTATACCATTCAATAGTCTCTCGCAACCCATCCTCGAAATTAGTTGTCGCTTTGAATCCGAACTCTTTTTCTGCTTTGGTGGTGTCCAATTTTCTTCTAGGCTGACCATCTGGTTTAGAGGTATCCCACTCTATCCTACCCCTAAAACCAAC
>JAWAEI010000063.1:0-4120 GCA_038891475.1 Candidatus Pacearchaeota archaeon
TACTACGAAGATAATGTAACATATAGTGTTGCACTTGGTGGAATTGACCTTATATGTATGTCATATCCAGTTGAGAATACCCAGGATCCGACTCAATGTACTCCATTGCCTAGGATACCATATTCTGTACTAAGACAGCAAGGATACGATGAGTTTTTTGTAAGAGCTGGAAAAGTTTTTCCATATCGTAGCACTCTTTGCGCGGATATTCAGCTACCAGAAAAAAGTAAAGAATGGATGATTGAATGTCTGAGGAGAAACGGTATTGACCCTGAAAGTTTACCTCCTCTCAATCCACCACCCCACCGGCTCCCTCCACCTCCACCGGGGGGTGCAACGGAGTATATATCTGTTCTTGATGGAAAAAGATTTTCTCTTGAGGGGAAAATCTCTTATCCCTTTATGCAGTTCCCTCGCATGCGCAGAGCTCTGGGGCTCAGAATATCCTCAGCAGGCCTGCAGTCCCTTGAAACATCTTTGCAAAGCTACATTAATACGATATTAAATCCCGTTGCTAATTGTAAATGTAACCAGAGGCTTGGTAATGATACATGTGTTGAATGCTGTAATTGGAACGGTGCCTGCTGTGTTAATGATCCGGTAAGTGGAAGTTGCTTGGCGTACTGTTGTTTAAATTGGTGTGCAGCAGGTCAATGTGCTCCAGGAAGCGGTGCTGGGGGCCCACCTTCTCCGTGTCCAGGAGGTGTCGCTTGCCCGAGTGCTGCGTGTGCTCCATCTGAATATATGTGTCAGGATATTCCTTTGTTTGCTGACTGTTCATCAAAGGATTCAATGATATGCGGATCTACAGATGGCTCCTGTGATATGGTTGGGGGATTCAATAGCTGTGGTCAACATAACTGTGTCTATATTCCACCACTGGGGTTGCAGGTGGGAGACTGTGCTAATTTCAATACTTTTTCCTGTACCCCAGCCCCAGATCCGGATAATAACTGCGGGAATGATGGTTTGTATATAGATATTGCTGGGGCTCCCGTTAGACTTGAAACATTTACAAGGATTGCAAACTACGTCGCCAATATAACTGGTTGCCCTTATGGGTGTCCCAACCAGAACTGTTGTAATACTGGCCAGACCGAATTAACCTGCAGTAGTAATTGCGGAACGAGCCAAACTTGTAGTTGTCGCTGTTGCTCAGGATCTCAAGCAGGTTGTGGACTCATCAATTGGCCCCCGGGTTGCCCTTGTTGCGATGACGATATGAGATTAAGTGTGAATTTTTCTGGCGGTTTGGCCGTTTACAATATTGCTTTTTTATTGTATGGTGAAGCAGGTTCTCCCTACTCTACTGCTTGTGGAATCCAGGCGGCTAATTGGAAAACAAGCTATCCTGGAGAATGGCTTAATCTCTGTGCCTGTGTTCAAGATGCTACACTGGGAAGTTATAATGCAGAAGTTTGTAGAGGTGGGTTCTGTGGATTTCTTATGGAACTTCTTATTGATTTAGGTATTCAGGATATAAAGTGTACTGTAGTAGGGCAGATAAACAGCATATTGGGGGGTGGTCTGAAATCACTTATGGGGGTGTTACCCATATCTGCAATGGAATCATTGGGTGCGTGCGGTACTAATCAGTATAATCTTGGCATATATCCAGAGTTCTGTGCAGGGCGATCTCTTGGATATAGTTGGAATTATTCGAACGGCGGTGCCGGAGCAGTCTTCTTTATGGATTTAGGTATACAAATAACAAGCCCAGATGTTTGTGTTATTGGAGCATGCCCCCCATATCCAACACAAGTCCCCCTGAGTATTTGTGGTAATACAAGCACTGCAACAAATGTCCACAACTGTCTACCAAATAATAACTTGTATGATGTAGGAGTATTTGTTCAGCAGGAAGCCATAAATGAACTGCTTTACCTAGCCTGGACACAAGGATATCTCTGTCAGAGTTTCAATATTCCTCCAGAGGTAGCTAAAGTTATTATTCCGGGAGTGAGGCAAATCTTTCCTTCATCAACTACTGTGAGAGCAGAGTTAAGACCGGTATGTACTAGCCCAACACCGACTTTCCAAACTGGAGCAGGCAGTTCTTTTACCATAAACATACCAGAGTTTAGAGTTAGATTTACTGCAACACCATCTGTAGGACCTAGTCAGGACCTATTTGATTTGCAGGTTGCAGCTACAATTGGTGGACAGCTTGGTTATACGACTAGTAGCTGTCATCCTCTTGATACACTTTGCGCTTCAAACCCGATGTTTAGGTGCAGGAGATGTACAGGTGTTGGAAGTTGTACTACAGACCTTATACCTTACGGACCAGGTTGGCTCCAGATAACGAATTTCTCAGCTGACCCGAGTGTTTTTGGGGTAGTTAGTTTACATCCTCAGATAAACCTCACACCTCCTTACACGGAGATAGGAGACCTTATAGGTAATCTCCTCGGTGGTCTTTTAGACCAGGCTGCACTTCGGACGCGCATATTTGATCTCATTGTTGTCCCTCTGAGGTTGCAAAGTTTGATTAATTTTGGTTTTTTCAACAATGCACTTGTGGCTACTTTAGATCTCCCAGACCCATTCTGCTTGAACTTTATTCTTGATTTTGGAAATTTCGGACCAAATCTCCAGATGCTCAGGATGATGGTAGAAAATGGTTATTGGCCAATTTCTGTTTCTCCTGCAAGCTACACGCTTGAGAATAAGGAGATAACAGAAGAGGAGTATGAAAACATCCTGAAGGAGTTTAGAAAAGACAAGGAAGAGAATAAGATAAGAACATTTATATCTGTTTACGAAACTGATCAGGGTGGTACTCGGCTGGGAACTTATGCTGAAAATTCAAAGTTTGTTGATATAAAGGTACCTTTTAGCTCAAAAGGTGTCAAAATAAAACTTAAAGCAGAGTTTGATGGGTTCTTCCCAGATGGTTCAAGCGAGGTTAAGTTTGCCTGGAAAAGAAGAAACGGCTACTTTTGGAATAAAATAGACGGAGATGAATTTTACTTCAAGCCACTGACTCGTTATGAAGAGATAGAACTTTTTGCATTCTTGAAATTGAAATCTGAACCGGGAGAGCTACCAAAGGAACTCATTGTGGCTTATGATAAATTTCCAGCGGTTTTGAGGGTTAAGAAGGGAACACTTGAATCGGAGATAGTGGGACCGGATAAGGTCAAATCTGCCCAGATGATTTGGTTTGAGGTAAGACCGGATGTTGATGGGCTGTATTATAGTATAGACGGAGGAAACACATGGAGTGAGAGAATAGAGGGCTCAAGATTTTCTGTCGTTTTTCCGGAACACTTGACATTTGCGGAGTTACAGGTTCTGACTGAGAAAGGAGATGAAATGGGTTTCTCAACCAAACTGGTTAGGTTAGAGAAAAGTGAGAAGAAAGGTTGTGGGTCTTTATTTGGATTGGAAAAGATTTTTGGATTTTTGTTTGGTTATGTATTTTTCCTGTATAGTAGGAAGAAGAGAACGAATGAAAGAAAGCGAGAATAATTTATGTTTTTCCTATTACTTTTCGTTTTTCTTTTTATTGTCAACTGTGGGGGGAGAGCAAAGTATCAAGTAGTAGTAGAGCAGAAATTAGAGGAACTTAAAGTAATAGACTATTTCCCACGTGGTGAGAGTGTTCCGGTCTTTATTCAATACATTAAGGTAAGCTTTTCAAGTCAGGTCACTTTTAATTTTGAAATAGAGCCACCGGTAAGTGGAGAATTAATATACGATTCATCAAGTGCAAGTATTATATTCAAACCACTTTTTACTTTAGAGTATGGCAAAAGCTATAGGGTGAAAGTAAAGGCAAAAGATATATTTTCTGAAAGCTCAACTGAAGTGTTATGGGAGTTCACAACTATTCCTCAGGATTTAAGTCCATATAGTGTGTTTGTCCCGAAATGCTTTAAAGACAAGGTTCTTGTTGAGGTTTCTTTCCCATATACATCTTCAGTTTATATATATTCAAATTCTGTCAGAGTTAAAGATACGGTAGCATCTGCTGGAAGGTGGGGCTTTGAGATATCTGAGAACTTAAAAGAAGGTCAGAATGTAATTGAAGTGGAAGTATTGCCATTGATATCGGGGGAAAGAATCTTATTCAGACAATCTTCAATAAAGGATACTATACCTCCTGATCCTCCAA
>JAWAEI010000064.1:0-4085 GCA_038891475.1 Candidatus Pacearchaeota archaeon
CATATAAGATTAATTGATTTTATCCTTTAAATATTTTACTATAGTTATATATCATAACCGAAAGATTTCATTCACAAAATAGAAAGATTGCACAACACCATAAAAGATAGAACAAAAATAATGCGTTGTTTTCACGGCTCTTTAGAAAGTGCTAAAGCTATTATGAAGGGTTTTGAAATTTATTATAATAGTAATGAAGAAAGAATCTCACTTCTCTATAACCCGGTTTGCTTAACCCAAGTAAGAACTCTCGAGAGGGACAGCAGCTTTAGCGGATTTAATAAAATTTTCTTCTATTTTCTTATAAACCTCAAGTGTCTGTTTACTTACACTCGGTTGTATTTTTTTCAGAGCCTGCTCAAAATGATAAGGTGTAACAAATTTAGCTTCTTTTGATTCTCGAAGGGCAATTAAAGCTGCTTCTCTCGTAACCGCCTCTAAATCAGCACCTGTATACCCTTCTGTCCTTTTAGATATTTCTCTTAGAAATTCCTCTTTCTTTTCTTTATTAAACTCTTTTTTTCCATCACCTATTGGCATGTTCTTAGTATGAATACCTAAAATTTGAAGCCTACCGACCTCATCAGGTGCTCCAACAAGGATTATTTTATCAAATCTGCCTGGTCTTAAGAGAGCAGAATCAATCATATCTGGACGATTCGTTGCTCCAATAACAATAACATTATTAAGGTCTTCTAAACCATCCATTTCAGCAAGCATTTGATTCAGAACCCTTTCACCGACTTTAGTTCCAGTTTCCAGCCCCCTCTTTGAAGCTAACGCATCAATCTCATCAAAGAATATTATACAAGGAGATACTTGTCTTGCTCTTTCAAAAACCTTTCTCATACCCTCCTCTGATTTCCCAACCCACATAGAGAGTAAACTTGGGCCTTTAACGTGTATAAAGTTAGCTTCAGACTCATTAGCAACAGCTTTTGCTAAAAGTGTTTTTCCTGTGCCAGGTGGACCATAAAGCAACACCCCCTTCGGGGGCCTTATTCCCATTCTCTTAAACATCTCAGGATTTTTTAATGGCCACTCAATTGCTTCTTTGAGAGATTGTTTAGCTTCTTCAAGTCCACCAACATCCTCCCAAGAAACATTTGGAGTTTCAACGAGAACCTCTCTCATTGCAGATGGTCTAACAACTTTCAGAGCATCTATGAAATCAGAGTGTTTTATAACGAGTTGGTTCAAAATTTCTTGAGGAACTTCTTTATCTTCATCAAGATTTATTTTAGGGAGAACTTTTCTAAGAACATTCATAGCCGCTTCTTTACACAAAGCCTCTAAATCAGCACCAACAAAGCCATGAGTCAAAGATGCAATTTCTTCAAGACTAACATCCTCTGTTAAAGGCATTCCTCTTGTGTGTATCTTTAAAATAGCCAACCTTCCCTCTTTACTTGGAACATTTATCTCTATCTCCCTATCAAATCTTCCAGGCCTCCTTAAAGCAGGATCAATAGAATTTATTCTATTCGTAGCACCTATAACTATAACTTTACCTCTTGACTTCAATCCATCCATCATTGTTAGTAATTGTGAGACAACCCTTCTCTCTACTTCTCCCATAACTTCTTCTCTTTTTGGGGCTATAGCATCTATCTCATCTATAAATATTATGGTTGGCGCTGTTCTTTCAGCTTCTTCAAAAATGTCCCTTATTTTTTTCTCACTCTCTCCATAAAACTTTGACATAATTTCAGGACCATTTAATAGAATAAAGTTAGCTTCAGACTCATTAGCAACAGCTTTTGCTAAAAGTGTTTTTCCTGTGCCAGGTGGACCGTGAAGCAATACTCCTTTTGGTGGCTCAATTGAAAGTCTTTCAAATATTTCAGGCTTCTTTAATGGAATCTCAACCATTTCCCTTATTTTCTTTATCTCCTCAGACAATCCCCCAATATCCTCATATGTAATTTCAGGAATGTTTTCTTCCCTAATCTCAACAGCCTTGGGATTAAGAGTTAATTGCGTATTTTCAGAGATTATAACTGGTTGATTGGGGGTTGTGCTAACAACTAAAAACTTTATCTGTGATATGGCCCCACCAAAATGCCCAAAACCAAAACTTCCAAACACGTCTCCAAAAATGTCTCTAAACTCCCCAAATTCTTCTGATAACAAGTCTCTCCTCCTCTGAACCCCTCCCAGCACCACAACATCGCCCCTCATAACAGCCCTTCCCAATAATCCTCTTTTTAGTGTTTCCGGATCTGCTTGGACCATTATGTTCTTTTGTAAGGGGGCTATAACAATTTTTTTTGCTTCTTTAACCTCAGCTTTTGATATCTTAACTAATTCACTAATACTTGTCTTTGCATTCCTTCTTGTTATTCCATCAATTCTTATTATTCCTTCTCCAACATCAGCAGGATAAGCTCTATCTACAATAGCCACGGTGTCACGATTACCTTTAATTTTTATAACATCCCCCCTTTTTATACCGAGAGCTCTCATAACCTCGCCATCTATCCTTGCAATCCCTTTGTAAGCATCATCTTGATGTGCTTCAACAACCTTTAACTGAACTTCTTTTTTTTCTGAACTCATTTTACCCTCTCTTATTATTTATTCTATCAAAAATTAAACTAAGTTTTCCAAAATTTTCAAAACACAACCTCACAGCATAATTTATAATTTTTTCTTGCTCTTCCATAAATGAAACTATTTCCTTAGGTATTGAAACCGCATAACTATTACCAACTAATCTCATTTTAACCCTAAATTCTTTGTTTTTTAAATTTATAAATTTATTATATTTTTGTTTATCAACGGGGTGTATTACCCTTTCCTCACACTTGGGACAAACAAGAGACCTCAAAATAAAGCCATTTCTCTCAAAATCCTTCCTTTCCATTTTAACATTACACTTCCCGCAAAACACAACATTATCAAATATATCTGCCATTTTATCTAAAAACATCCCTTTGTATATACTTATTAGTATATACTAAAATGTAACATTTTTAAATCTTTCGTTCCATCTATAGACATAAGAAGGAGGTAATAAAAAGATCTTTGATTTCATGAAAACCCAACATAACCAATCACAATGTTGATTATGATATATAAACCCTACCTCAAAAAACTTCATAAAAGGCTAGAGTAAATATTACAAATTCTAAATTTTACCCCTCCCTCAGGAATTAAAATAATATACTTGAGATATATTCAAAAACAATCTTAATAATTCTCCTTTATATCTTTTATTATTTTTTTTATATCTTTTACAACTTGATTTATGATATCAGAATCTGATAGTTTCTCATTTTTCTCTTTGTACTTTAATGCATAAGAGGCCCCCGCCACAACAGCTCTTTTTATTAAATTCTCATCCATAGATATTTGAGATAAATAGTATTTAAAAAGATTTATATTTAAAGAAATATTTTAAAAACTACCTAATTTTTTATCTTTAATGAAAAAGGAGTATATAAAAAAAACTAAAGATTTAATTAAAAAGTTAAAATATATCCTTTGGGAAGATACAAGCTTTAGGGGATGGATTATCTCTTTAATATTTTTATTTTTAATAGTAAAATTTGTTTTTTTTCCCGTACTTCACCTAATTACAGGAACCCCCTTATCATTAGTAATTGTAGAATCATGTAGTATGTATCACAAAGGGGGGATATTTTCAGAATTTGAATCCTGGTGGGATCGAAATGGAGTAAAATATGACGTATTTCAAATAACAAAAGAAGATTATAAGAGATTTCCTTTGAAAAATGGCTTAGATAAGGGAGATATTCTCTTTGTTATAAAGGCAAATCCACAAAAGCTAAAAAAAGGAGATATAATAATATTTGAAGCTAATAAAGAAAACCCAATAATCCATAGGATTGTAAAAATTGAAGAAAGAGATGGTAAAAAAATTTTCTCAACATTAGGAGATAATAATAACGGCCAACTATTTTTTGAAAAGGAAATAGATGAGAAAATTATATTAGGAAAAACTGCTTTTAGAATTGTTCCTTATTTCGGTTGGATTAAATTAATATTCTTTGAATGGAAAAAACCTCTATCAGAAAGGGGGTTTTGTGTAGAGCATTAAATAAAATTTAGTTAGATAATAG
>JAWAEI010000065.1:0-4050 GCA_038891475.1 Candidatus Pacearchaeota archaeon
ACATGGTGTATTCGCACATTTTAAATAGTCAATACCAGCATCTACAATAGGTTTTTGATTGATAATTATATTTTGAGAAGTACGCGAAAGACAACCATTCCAAGTCAATATCAAACTGATAGAATCTTGTTGAGGGGAAGTCCACACTAATTGATAGGGTCCTTCATTTTGCCCAGAAATTACAATAGCATTACCAAAATTCCATTGAAAATTCATTCCAGGCTGAACTGCAAACGGATACTCTACGGTTATAGTATCATTTACACAAAAATTACCATTAATTATAAAATTGGAGTTAGGTTTAGGTTTTACTACAAATGGTAATTCAAAAGAATCTGTACAGGCACTATTGGATACGGTTAAAATGATAGAATCATTGAAAGCATTATTAAATAGTACGGTATAAGGACCTGTACCGGTTCCACTAATAACTGTTCCTCCTAAAAAGTTCCAATTGTAAGTAAAACTTGGATCGGTATTACCTGTATAAGTAAAAGTAACTGTATCACCTTGACATATAGCAGCTTGACTTGCAATGAAAGAAGGCTGTGGGGCTTGTACTACGCTTACATAAAAAGTATCGATATTCAAAAGATTATTGAACATATCATAAGTAAAGCGTCTAACAAAAGGATTTCCTGGATTAGGAAAAGAAACTGTTACAGGTCCATAACTATTAGGATTCCCTGCCAATAAAGTAGCTCCTGTCAAATCCCATTGATAAGTATAAGTGGGGTTAGGCACTCCAGGAGAGAAAGGCAAAGTTACAGGTTGCCCTGTACAAAATTGAGTTATAGTATTTTGATAAACGATAAGCGGTTGAGTACTGGGTGGAAGTTGTGTCCATGAGCCAGTTTCACCATCACCAAACACTCTTACAGCCATACTTAAATCACAAGGATTAGGCATATTGGTAGGTACAGTGACAGACCAAGTAAAAGTCCATGGACCTGAACCTGAACCATCTCCCCAGTTATTTCCACTTATTCCATCAATAAATCCAGAAGTAGATCCAGCAGTACCATCAAAATAAAACCCAGGAATAGGTGGTCCGCCAGTTTTAGGTGGTATAGGATTTAAATCTACAATCCATACTCCGTTTGTATAAGCAGGAGGTGGTGTACCATAAACTAAATTCGTCCAACAACTACCAGGAATAATTCCTAGTCCATGAAACCATTCAGAAATACCATTAGGAAAAGAATCATAACCATCAATGGTAATAGAAAAAGTAACCGTTTGTCCGGGAGCCCATGGTGGTGGTGGTGTTGCAATAATGGGCGGAGCACCATTAGGAAAATATGGCGGTTGTGCTTGTAAGTAATTAAATAAAGCAAGAGTTATCAACAATATGTACTTTTTGACCTGCATTTTTTTTAAAAACAATTACAAAAATATAAAAAAATTCTGATTTTACAACAATAATTTTTTAGCTACCTGCAATTTATGACAAAATTTGTTCTAAAAACTCTTTGAATTCAAATTGATAAAATGGGGATTGGTTTGCTTATGAAATAGTAAATAAATTTTCAATAATGTAAGATTGTCTTTGAGAATGTTGAAGAACATTGACCTGCATATTTTATTTTCTAATTTTGTTTTGCTTTTTCATTTATATGCATAGATTAAAGCGACTTTTATATCAAAAAAAATATTTATGCAAATTAACAAAAAATATAGAAATTGAAACCTAATTAAACATTATTTCGTATAAATAAAAGATATCCCTACTATAATCAACCTAAATGAATCAAACAATGAAATTTAATACAGCAATTTTTTACGATATAGAAAATCTTTTAAAAGGCTATGGTTTTGGACAAAGAATAATACAAGGGCTATCTCTTAAAGAGATTTTTAAACAAATACAAGGTACTAATGCGATTGGAAAAGTTGCTATACAACGTGCCTATGCTAATTGGAGTGATGTAAGATTAGGTTTTATGAAAAATGAGCTTTTAGAGTTAGGAATAGAACCGATACAAGTTTTTGGTTTTTCATATAGTGGTAGTAAAAATGTTGCGGATATACAATTAGCAGTAGAAGTGACGGATTTGATACATACTCATCCAAGTCTTGAAATTTTTGTAATTGTTTCAGGAGATGGTGGATATGCTTCACTTGCCAAAAAATTGCATGAATACGGGAAAACAGTGATAGGATGTGCCTATCAAAAAGCAACAAACAAAGTATTTGCGGCGGTTTGTGACCATTTTGTGTGGATTAACGATCCAGAAGAAAGTGATGAAGATGTTCTAAATAATAAAATTACGGACAAAAGAGCATTACGATTGATAGATAAAATCTCTAAAATTGATATAACCTATTCAGAAATTGATATATGGAAAAAAATAAAAGAAATATTAACTTTATTTGAAAATTCAAATGAATACAAACAAGATTTAGAAGTTGGAATGAATCTTGCTGCACTTAGGGAGTTAATCAGTGGTGTAATTGTTGGTTTTGACCATACCAAATTAGGATTTGGAAAATTTGTGGAATTCTTAAATACAGCCTTTGAAAATACCAATTTATCCATTTATATTAATCCCCCTTCAGATGTAAAAGTAGCCTATAAAAATATTAATTTGAAAGAATATAGTTTACTGAATTCCTTCAATTTAAAACAAATTCCTAATTATGCTGATATACTAGCATCAGATCCCCGATTACAACGTATGCAAAGAAAAGTACAAAGTATAAAATCATCTGAACATCAAGATGTAATACTTAATAAAGTAAAAGAAGTTATTCATTGGATTGAAAATGATTTAGAATTTAGTGCTGATTTAAGAATTTCGGGATGTAGTCTTTCTGTTTTCAAAGAAGCAATCAATGTTAGTGTAATTGGTTTTAGTCCCATTAAGTTTGGATATATAAAATTTATAGAATTTTTAAGATTTGCTTTTAATGGTACAAAATTAGGAGTATGGCAAAATAAAAAATTAAATTCCGATGTGAAAGTTGGTTTTAAAAATTTCGGATTTACTGATTATTCTTTAATGCAAGATCTAGAGCCAAAAGAAATTCATTCAGTAGATTGTTATAAGCTGGTTTTGAGTATTGGCTCTCCTAATTTTAAACTTCCAGAATTTGACAGCTTAAAAAAAGTAGCTATTACCTTACAAAATCATCCAGTCAATAATCTTGTTTTTGGTGAAGCTTGCGAACAACTAATGAATGCCAACCAGTTTCAATTGAACCAAGAAAATTTAAAATTAGCTTTTTCGTGCTTTATTTCTGCTGGATGCTTTAATAGAGAGCCTGAAACCGCAAGGTTATCTGAACAAAAACTTACTTTATATGAAGAATTTAATTCTTACGAAAAAATGATTGATAAATTAAAAACAGAAATGCAAAAGAAAATTATTCTTACATTAGGTGAATGTAAATATGAGATATTTAATCAAATAATGCAATAATTGTTAAATGGGTTGATGTCTGGGATAGTAAGCTTTTTGTACTGCCTTTTGCGTTAGCAAAAAGGTTACTAAAGGAAATAAAAATCTATGTAAAGTTTGACATTTAGCGAAGCGTGGCTTGATATATCGCATACTATATTCTTTTAGTCTGCTTATGATATAAAATCTAGTATAAAATAAATTTGAAAACTCTTTGTTTTAGATACATAAAAAAGCCCTTATTCTTTGAAACCAAAATTTTTTATAGATAATTTTGCAATACCAAAAACATATTATAATTTCGCTTTTTAATTGAAATAAGAATAACAATCGTTATGGAGTTTAACAGTCAGTTTTTGATAGATACCTTACCTGTGCTTTCATTAGTGGGTTTAGGTTTGGTAGTAATGCTTTTAGATGCCTTCAAAAATCATAAAATTACTACTTTCATTACTGTTATAGGTATACTAATATCAATGATTTTAGCTATACCTGGTTTTATAGCGCCTGAAGAAATGAGATTATCTTTTTACAATGTAATATATGCAGGTGGACTCGCTGGTTTAATTCATATATTTTTATGTATTTCTGGAATCATTTCGGTTCCTTTTATTAGCAATTATTTAAATCAAAAAAATCAGCTTCACTT
>JAWAEI010000066.1:0-4023 GCA_038891475.1 Candidatus Pacearchaeota archaeon
CTCTGTTTTCAGAAGTCTCTAAAACTCGTCTACAGGTTGGTGAAGCTGCTGCATTGGAAAAAATAACAGCCGAAAGCCAGTTGTATGAAATACGAAGCAACATTTTAACCAATGAAGTTGACTTGCAAATTTACGAAAATCAACTCTCTACTTTGTTAAATAGTCAAAATAAGGTCACCAGCATTGATTCTGTATTAAACAAAAAAAATTTAATTCTCACTCAAGATTCGGTACAACTGATGAATAACCCCACTTTGCTTTATTTTAAGCAACAAGTAATCACAGCTCGTGCATTGCAATTGCTGGAAAAATCAAAATTATTACCAGAATTATCAGTTGGATATTTTAATCAATCCTTGTATGGAACACCTAATTATAGATCACCTAACGTGTATGCAACAAACTCAACACGATTTCATGGAATCACTGCAGGAATATCACTGTCTTTGTGGTTTAAGCCACAATTACACAGGATTAAAGCCAGTCAGATTTATGAAAACATAGCACAGGCCAATTACAACGCTTACCAAAAAAAACTGCAAGGAGAATTTCAAAGCGCATATCAAACATTTTTGAAGTATCAAAACACTCTTCAATACTATGAACAAAATGTTTTACCTACTTCTAAAACACTACAAGAAAACGCACTTATCAATTACCGTTCAGGCAACATTGGTTATCTCGAATTTTCACAGGCTGTAGCCAAATCGGTACAGACAGAGTTGGCCTATCTGGATCTTATACATAAATACAACCAGGCGATTTTGTTTTTGGAATATTTAACCGGACTAAAATAAAAACGCGAACCTGATTATAAAATGAAAAACATGTTTATCAAACTTGTTCAACTGATTTTTATGATTGTTTTATTGGTCAATTGCAAGACAACTACATCGGACAAAAAAACATCAGAATACAAAACTACTGAAATAAACATGGTAGAGTTGAGTTCAACTCAATTAAAAAACTCAGGAATAGTTCTGGGAAAGATAGAAATGAAAAATCTAAGCTCAGAACTTCATGTAAATGGTATACTGGAGGTACCACCACAAAATTTGGTAAGCATCACCTGTCCGATGGGTGGTTTTGTCAAAGCTACAGATTTATTACAAGGAATGAAAGTAAGAAAAGGACAAATTATTGCCTTAATACAAAATCCACAGTTTATAGAACTCCAGCAAGAGTATATTAATATCATGAACAAGTACGTTTATGCAGAACAAGAGTATAAGCGCCAGCAGGAACTTACTCAATCAAATGCCACAGCATATAAAAATTTTCAGCAAATATCAGCCGAATACAATACTCTAAAGGCATCGTACTCAGCTATTCGTGAGCGCCTCTTGATGGTGGGATTAAACCCACAGGAAACGGAAAAAGGCAACATACAAAGTACAGTAAATATTCTCTCACCCATCAATGGTTATGTAACTGAAGTTTATATAAATATAGGAAAGTATATTCAACCACACGAAGTTCTTTGCGAAATAGTGAACACTGAACATCTTCATGTAGAGCTCACAGTATTTGAAAAAGATATGTATAAAATAAAACCCGGCCAAAAAGTACGTTTCCGTTTCAGTTCAGAAAACGCTGAAGAAAAAACCGCAACAATTTACATGATAAATAAAAAAATATCTACAGAACGTACAGTACGGGTACACGCACACATGGATAAAAATAATCCTGAACTTGTGCCTGGGAGTTATCTAAAAGCTATTATTGAAATCAGCAATGTGAATGTTTGGGCTGTGCCCGATGAAGCAATAATAAAAGATGCTAATCGTAACTGTATATTTATAAAGCAATCCCAAAAAACTAATGCTGAACAAAACGACACTACATTTCTTTTTAAAAAAGTGTACGTTGAAAGAGGCGTATCAATGAACGGATACACCGAAATTCAATCATCTGATATCCACATCATTAAGGAAAATTATATTGTAATAAAAGGTGCATACTATTTACATGCTAAAATGAACAATATAGAGGAAGATTAGCTAAATAAATTATTCTAGAAGTTTCATTAAGTTATAACAATTTGTATCTCTTTGTATTGCCTGGTAAAATCGAAATTAGTTTTAAATTCTTTTTAGAATCGAACAAATTCATATAGCAATGATTCGAAAATTTAAACACAAACCGTATATATTTGATTTGTTGGAATCTATACACAAAAAAAACTTATTGTATAAAAACAATTTAAGGTATGTAGGCTATTGTTACATTTATTTTGTTGTCTTTGCCTTGCAACTGTTCAAATGCTTTTTTTGAAATTTTGATGATAACTTTTTTGTCTTCTTCTTGCAACTTGCCCACCACTCTTACAAAGATTTGTTGGTCGTTTTCTTCATTTTTTACCATGATAATTGTACCATAAGATGCAGTACGATGCAATGCCTGAAAACGAGGTAGTTCAGTGTTACTTTCCATTACTAAAGCAACACCTTTTTCATATATCATCTTTACCTCTGTACGTGGCTTGTATACGGGTGTTGCTTCTTCATCATCTTCCTCAATTGATACGGCTACCTCGTCAGGATCTGTCTTTTTTACTGGCAAAGATACCGACTTTTTTTCATCTCCCGGTTCAATACTATCCGGTATTATTAATATCATACCTTCTTTGAGGCCGTTCTCTAATTGAGGATTTGCTTGCTTTATGCGATCGATGGGTACACCATATTTTTTCGATATACCATACAGAGTTTCTTTTTGAAGTACCATATGTTTCTTAGCCGAAACCCTAATTATACTTTCAGGTATATCTACGTTAAATGTTTTACCCGAAACTTCCGCATTATTGGGAAGTATTAGTATTTGCCCTTCTGCTATTCCTACTTCATTAAGATTGTTTAGTTTTTTTATTTCACCTACAGTAACATTGTATCTTTTAGATATAGAATATAGCGTTTCTTTCTTTTTCACAATATGCACTTTAGATAAAATTGTGCCATATGGATTGCTTAATGTATGTTTGTAGTAAGGTACACGTATGATTTGCCCAATTTTCAAATTTTCGTTGCACTCAGGATTAGCATGTTTGATATCATCTATTTTTACTGAATATTTTTTCGAAATTGAATAAAAAGTTTCCTTTGGTTCGACTTTGTGTAATACATACCACTTACCATCTTTCTTTTCAACTCCAATAGAATCAAACAGAGATTTGGCAGAAACAAAAAATGGTATGGCAATTAATAAACATGGTATAATTTTTTTTTGCATGTTTAGTTGTTTACAGTAAGAGTCCTAAATATATCTTCCATAGTCTGTTCATGAGTTTTCATACCCAGCAAAGTCCATCCATGATCAGAAGCCAAATGAAACAATGAAGGCCGTATATCTGTTTCAGGCAGATATTCAATTTCATATTTGCCCTCCCCGGTATCACGCACTGCAGCTACTCCTTTTAACGTTTGTATTTTTTCCACATCAACCATACAATTAAATTCAACTATCAACTTTGCGTTAACATGTAAGGATTTTTTTAACTCTTCTACTGTACTATCAGCTACTATTTTACCCTTGTTTATGATCACTACATGACTACATAGTGCCTGTACTTCTTGCATAATATGTGTAGAAAGAATAACTGTTTTTTCCTTCCCCAATTCTTTTATTAATGTTCGTATTTCTATTATTTGGTTAGGATCTAAACCAGAGGTAGGTTCATCTAAAATCAAAACTGACGGGTCATGTATGATTGCCTGGGCTAACCCTACTCTTTGACGATATCCTTTAGACAAATTTCCTATTTTTTTATTTTGCTCTAAAGACAAACCCACTATTTGTATTACCTCCTTCACTCTGGCTGATATAGTATCCCTTCTTAATCCGCTCAATGCTGCTGCAAAATTTAGATATTCATGCACGTACATATCCAAATACAAGGGATTGTGCTCTGGAAGGTAGCCTACCTCTCTTTTAATTTCGAATGCATGCTTTTGCACATCATAACCACACACAGTTATGCTACCAGAGGTAGGGGGTATATAACAAGTAATCATTTTCATAGTAGAT
>JAWAEI010000067.1:0-4013 GCA_038891475.1 Candidatus Pacearchaeota archaeon
GGTAAAGGCAGATAAAGCAAAAAATAAATCTTTTTTATTCTCGTATTCCCCGTCGTTGTAAAAATTCGTTACCCTTCCAAAATTGTCTATACCCCTGCCGTACGATACTCGCAAGTACACTTTATCTACCCCATCTTGCCATTTTATCGTGCGTATTCTGTCGTAGAAACGCCGTTTTGAGTGAGTCTGGCATTTCTGTATGGTTTTGCCGTTTTTTATAACACGAAATGTAAAATTAGGCTTGTTCTTTTTTGTTATCATAATAACTCCTGTTTAGCTCCCTCATTATTTACCCCACCCCCCGTTACACTATTTCTTTCGTCTTGAGAAATAGTGAGTGGCACGGTAGGGTAAACCAAAATTTTGCGTTTATCGCTTTGGTCTGCTTCTTGAGTAATCAATCCTGCCGTTTCCAACATTGGCAGGATTTGCTGGCGAAGCTGGTTTGTGTCCAACATCCTGCCATAGACCTCGTAGTGCTTTTGCAATATCTCTTGGCGAGATAATCCTAGCAATCCCATTATCTCTGTAATGTTTTCATCGTGATTTGCGTTTTTCTCCTGCCATGCTTTCAAAATGACTTCTTGATACAGGTTATAGATATATGGCGGTAGATTAAGTTCTTGGCTTGTTGCTATTTCATCCCAAACCTTAAACGCCTGTTCTATGTCATCCTCGTTGGCAGTAACAGTTGAGCCGCTTCGTTCTCTCCACCAAAGATTAAGAAGTGCGAACGATTTAATAAGCGAGAGAAGTCGCTTTATATCTCGCTGATGTCTTGGTTTGAGCATTTTGTTAGCTCCAAGGAATCGCTCCTTGATTTTCTCTGGGTTGCCTATTTTTATCTCTCCGATATTTTCTAACTTAATTGCCCGTATCCGCTCTTTCAAAAGCTTCCGTTCTGGGTTCTCTTCTAACCACCATGCGTAACCTTCAATGTCCGCTTCTTTTTTTATGGCTTCTAAAATACCCTCTCGTATCTTTTCTTGGTTTATCTCTGGACTTAAAAGGAGAAAACGAGTTGCCTCTTGCTCGTCAATCCGCAATCCTGCGGTGCAGAAAATCACGGCAGGGTATCCTTTGAGCAGGATATTTTTTGTTTTTAACCCAAACTTCTGGGTCTTGTCGGTAACTTTGATTGATATTTCTTTCTTGTCGTGCGAAAGAAGCGGTCTTAATCGTGCCAAGAGTTCGTTGTGCGGCTGGTCAAGAAAAATCAAAATCTTACGGGACAAATCCACCACATATCCCTTCATCTCTTTTTTCCACTCTCCTACATCATGGAAAAATGCTGTAGGACTGCAATAAGCAAGCTCAAGCACATCTTCTTCAGGAAACAATCGGGCAATCTCGGTGGGAATGTAGCTCTTGCCCGTGGCTGATGGGGCATTGTAACTGACATTGAATTGGGCATTGTCCGTAAAGGCGGAAAGTTCACAAAGAAAGGTAACAATTTTGTTCTCCTCGTCCTTTTTGATGGTTAATCCAAGTATTTCTACCAACTCTGATAAGGAGAGAGGTTTGAATTGCGAGGTGTCAATTTTTTCTGGATGTCCTTTCACTTGGGTAGTATTTTTGTGTCCAGTATCATCTACCCACACACCCAATTCTTCCTCAATAATCTCTTTTGCTTTTTGGTTAATATCAATTGTGTCAGCCATATTTTTCGATCATTTCTTTAGCAATACGGATTGTTTTTTCTTTTTTCTTTTCAAAAGCTTCGTTAGCAATCTCTCTGACCTTTGGGTTTGAGTGCATTCTTGAAACGATAAATGTGTCTACCTCATCGTCAATTGCTTCAATCACTTTATTTATGTCCTGTAAAAGGTCTAGTTTTCTTTGATCAAAACTGTCCATAGTTAAATTTGTTGATGCTTTAATCCACTCGTCTGTCGACGCCGTTTCTCTAACTCTCGGTACTCCGTCTCGGTCATCGGCTTATAAATCAATTCAACAAGTCGGATGAGTTTCACACCCTGCTCATACGCTTCTTCTCGGCTGATTTCTTTGCCGAAGCGGTTTTTGTAAAGCGTCTGAAATTTTGTAATTTGCTCATGCGACAACATAGCTATCTTTCGGAATACAACCGCGCTTTAATGGCTTTAAGCTGATTGAAATAAGCTTGGGGTTCAATTTTTAATTCCCGTCTCCAATACGCTTCAAGAAGTTTGTCAAGTTTTTCATCTCTCTTAAAAATGAAGGTAGCCTTGCGAGGATTTTGTTTATCTATTGCGTCTAGCGAATACCAAAGAGAAATCACCGTTGCTAAGGCAAGGTCGGAAGTGGAATAATATTTATTCTTTTGACTCATACTAGCCAAAAGAATAATAGAGAAGCGTCTTTACGATTTTGAGGGTTATGACTCTATAAGTCTCAAAAAGAAAGTTAACTTTTTAGGGGTGGGTAATTGATACCTCTTTAGAATGACATAATAATAAGTTTCTATTCTTTTACTCCGCCCCTCAAAAAGAGTGTCTTGTTTAGATTCGCTATATCTTAATTTGTCGAACATTTCTTGCACTGCAGCGCCTATTGCGTTTTCTACAAGGCTGTTATAATAATCACTTGGTAAAATCTTAGTCTGACCATTTAATTGTTCTTTTTTCCATTGGTTACGTATTTTTTTTATGTGTTTTTCAACAAGGCAGTAACTCATAATTTTTAATTTTTCATTTTTTCCAAACTGTTTCCTTTTTTTTCTGATAATAAAGTCATGATTTGGAGAATCCGATAAAAATATTAGTTTATCTGGCTCCTTTTTTAATAATTCATGCTGCCTAATCCTCTTCTTTGCCTCATTAAAAAGCTCCATCCATTCTTTTTGAGTTAATCTTTCATCAAATTGCACATAAAAACCCTCTTTCTCTATTGGTAGAAATGGGTTGGCGTAAACGATTCGCTCATATGGATATAATTTCTCCGAGATAATATCAAATAAGATAAATTCTCTCAGACAATTTTCATTTAGTTTTAATTTATCTGCCAAAAGCGTGATTTCTGGAGTTATCTTTCTTTCTACTATTGAGTTTAGAAACGCTATTGTAAATTGTGTGTATCTAACTTTTATATTTGTTTTTTTCTTCCAGCACTGTATTATTTCCTCCTGTAGGTTGGAGTATTTTGATAATAAAAATAAATACCACTTTATTCGTAATTTAAGTTTATCTATAGGAGTAATTCTGGATGAGATTTTAGGCAATCCATATTTTTCCCTAAGTTTTTTACGCACTTCTGTAGCTATATAGCTCTGCGTAAAAAGCCAGAATCTTATTTCTTCAAATTTTCCTAAGTTATTGTTCATTGTAATTTTAATCCTTGCAAAATTTTTAGCTGTCGGTATATTAATATTATTAAATGTTAGGTTAAATCTCAATGGATAAGAAGACTAAATTGCCAGAATTATTGACGCTTTCCGAAGCCTGTCGGATTTTGAAAGTTCACCCTAATACATTAAGGAAATGGGATAAAAAGGGAATCTTGAAGGCAGTTAGATTTGGTCAAAGAGGTGATAGGCGTTACAAGAGGGAAGATATTGTGAGGCTTGTTAATTCGTCCGCCAAAGGTTAGGTAAATTATTAGTATACAAAGCTGTCCCAAACCAAACCCAGTTTTGATCGTAATAGTTATTTTTGTCGCCCCAAAAACCGTCTTTATTCCATTGCAAGAGGATCTTCTGTTTATATATATGATCGGCAATATCAGAATTGACAATTGAGAAAAAGGCAACTTGAGTTCCATAGTGCGCAAGCGATTCGTTATCTTCAATCGGTCTACCGTCATGGGAGTAACTGATAAGGATTTTTTGTTTTTCTGCCCACTCTTTTGACCAAATATCCATTTTTTTCAAGAAATTTAGCGCTCTTGATTCTTTATTCCATTTGTAGTCTAGCGCTACTCTCCAAAGAGTCCTGATTGCATCATAAGAGTAATTTGTGGAATTAGCATTGATATTATCTGCCTTAATGATGTTCCCCTTCTTATCAATAGCACACCAATCTGGCGGGATATTTGCG
>JAWAEI010000068.1:0-3081 GCA_038891475.1 Candidatus Pacearchaeota archaeon
CCAAGATGAAAAAAGATTGGGATAGATTTCTTATATATTTTGATCTTGAGAGACTTATATATTCTTTTCAAAATTTTGGCAGTGCTTATGAAAATGCAAAGACAGGTAAACATAAGTTTGAAATTCTTGAGGATTTCAGGAGATATCTTACAACTCACTGGCAGGATAGAATATTGAGTTATAAAGTTCTTGAAGCATATATAAAAGGTGAAAGTGCAACTGTTGATGCAGATGTAGAATTTAAAGTAAGAAATTTAAGTTATGTTTTAAGATATACTTTTAAGTTTTATAAGAATGCTAATAATGAATGGAAGATTTATGATTATACAGTTTTAAGGGTCAAATGATGTTCCAGATTACACGAAGAAATAGAAGGATAGAATACGATCATCCAGTAATAATGGGAATTTTGAATCTTACTGATGATTCTTTTTTTGATGGGGGAAGGTATAAAAATTTTGATCTGGCTTTAAAACATACAGAACAGATGATCAAAAATGGTGCTGAAATTATTGATATTGGTGGAGAATCAACAAGACCTGGTGCAGAGCCAGTTTCAGAAGAAACTGAGATGGAAAGAGTTATTCCAGTTGTTGAGAGAATAGCAAGGGAGTTTGATATTATTATTTCTGTTGATACCTATAAAGCCAATGTAGCTGAAGAAGCTCTTAAAAGTGGTGCAGAGATAATTAATGATATAAGTGGTTTCAGATTTGATAGTGGGATGAAACAAGTTATAAAGAAATACAATGCGATTGGTGTAATAATGCATATAAAAGGAACTCCAAAAACAATGCAACTTGATCCTTATTATGAAGATGTAGTTAAGGAAGTTTATGACTATTTTATTGATATTATAAAAGATACGGTTAATTTTGGAATAAAAAAAGAAAATTTGATTATAGATCCAGGAATTGGTTTTGGTAAAAAACTTGAACATAATATTGAATTAATTAAAAATCTCAAAGAGTTTAAGAAAATAGGAGTTCCAGTTTTGCTGGGAGTTTCAAGAAAATCAATGATAGGAGCTTTGCTTGGGGGTGTTTCTCCTGAAGAAAGGCTTTATGGCACTCTTGCTTCAAATTCAGTGGGTTATTTGAATGGAGCTAATATACTCAGGGTACATGATGTAAAAGAACATAAAGAGTTTTTTAAAGTTTTTCTATCTTTGTGTTAGGAGGTGGTTGTGAATGATTATAAGTATCTGTTTGATAAAAAATGGAAAAAAATACATAAAGATTTAAATAAAACAATAAAGCAAATTGGTAAAAGAAGAAATAGAATTTCTATTGTTGAGTTTATAAAGAAGTTAAAACCAGAAATATCAATTAAAATATCAGTAATTCTATCAATTCTTTTGACTTGTTTTATAGGAGTTTCGATTATCTATTCAAATTTTGATGGTGATAAAAAGTCAACTACGTCTTCTTTTATAGGAAAAATGAAGATCAGCGAAGAGTTAAATGGGCAGGGTGGACCTGAAATAAATACTATAGAAAAAGAAGATTCTTTGAAATTTTATTTTTATCAAATACAAAAAGGAGATTCATTATATACTCTTTCAAAAAAACTTGGTGTTTCTATGGATACGATAATAAGCCTGAACAAAATTACAGATGCACACAGTCTTTCTGAAGGAAATGATATTCTTGTTCCATCGCTTGATGGGATAATATATACTGTTAAGAAAGACGATACACTTGAAAAGATAGCTTCAAATTTTAAAATTTCTGTTGATGATATTCGAGATGCAAATGAACTTGAAGAAGAAGAAATTTATGAGGGAAGAATACTGTTTTTGCCTAATGCAAAATTACCAGAGTCTGAAAGAATGAAGGTTCTTGATTATTATTTTCTTAAGCCACTTAGGGGAAAATATACATCTGGTTGTGGTATAAGAAGAGATCCTTTTACGGGATTAAAAGGTTACCATACAGGAATCGATATTGCTCAACCTGTTGGTGCTCCAGTTCGTGCCTCAAAAGATGGGGTTGTTAAATTTGCAGGGTGGAGTGGTGGATATGGCCTTTGTATTTTTATAAAACATCAGTTTGGATATGAGACTGTTTACGGTCATTTATCGAAAGTAAATGTCAAAGAGGGGCAGAAAGTTAAAGCTGGCCAGCTTATAGGTAAAGTGGGAAATACGGGTCGTTCAACTGGCTCACATCTTCATTTTGAAGTAAGAAAATTTGGCAAACCATTAAATCCACTTAGAGTTTCTGGACTTGGTAAAAGTAGGGGTGGGTGGTATTAATGGATAAAATTTTACTTTATCTTCTTGAGAAAGATGATTTTGTTTCTGGGGAGGAGATTTCTGATAAATTTTCTATTTCAAGAACAGCTGTATGGAAACATATTAATAATGCGAGAGAGATTGGAATAGAAATTGAGTCAGCTACAGGTAAAGGTTACAGGATTAAAAAAATACCTTTCGATAGAATTATTCCAGAAATTATATATAGAGATTTAAAAAATATTTCGCCTGAAATTATCTATTTGAATCAAGTTGATTCAACAAATAATTTTGCAAAGAATAATATAGATAATTTCAAGAACAAGGATTATTTAATAATAACAGATAATCAAACTAAGGGTAGGGGAAGATTCGAAAGAGAATGGAAAAGTGAAAAAGGGCTTGATTTAACTTTTTCATTTATTATTCATCCTGATACAGAAATAAAGAGTTTCTATCATTTTACTATAATGGCTGCGTTAAGTGTTTTCAATGCATTAAAATTCTTTATTGAAGATAGTAAAACTTTAAAAATAAAATGGCCAAATGATTTATATTATAATGGTAAAAAGGTTTGTGGTATACTTTCTGAAATGATTGCTGAAGAAGCTCGATTGAAGGATCTTATAATAGGAGTAGGAATTAATGTTAATTCTTTTCCTTCGCTTGAAACGGCAATTTCTCTTAAACAGATAACAAATTCAACTCAGGACAGGCATAAAATTTTGGTTTTGTTTTTGAAAAATTTTTATCAATATTATAAAATTTATCCTCAAAAGTTTGATATTATTTTTTCTGAATGGAAAAAGAATTTGAAAAATCTTGGTGAAGAAGTAAGTTTTAAA
>JAWAEI010000068.1:3091-3991 GCA_038891475.1 Candidatus Pacearchaeota archaeon
AAATATGGTGATGAGCTTATTTCTGGAAAGTTTCTGGATGTAGATAAAGAGGGTTTTGTTAAAATTGATACGAGTGAAGGAGTTAAAACATTTTATAGCGGGGAATTTTTGTAGGTGAAAAAATTCTATGAGATATTAACAGAAGAAGAGTTGTTTTCTTTAATAAAATATGATAAAATAGCTGAAAGAGAATTTTATAAAAGATATAAAAGAAAAGTTAAAAATATAGTAAAAAATTATAAAATAAATTCGCTTGAAAGGGAAGATTTGATCCAGGAAGGAATGATAGGGCTTTTCAAAGCTATCGAAACCTTTGATGAAAATATGAAGGTTAAATTTTCCACGTATGCTAACAAGTGTATAGAAAATCAGATAAAGAATGCACTGAATGTTTTATGGAAGCATAAAAAAGCGGAATTATCCTCTGAAGAAAAACTTGAAGAATTGGTTGAAATAAATGACCCCGAGCTCAAAACTATTGAAGATGAAGCAGAGAGAAATATAAAGAACTATATTGAGAATTTTGATACTATTGAAAAAATCGTAATTGAAAAGTTTATAGATGGTAAAAAATATAAAGAAATAGCTATGGAACTTAATATTTCGGTAAAAAAAGTTGATAATATTCTTTCAAAGGTAAGAAAGAAACTTGCAGAGTATATAAGGAATAAAAAATGAAAAAGTTGCTTAATATTCCATTTAATTGGCTTAGAAAGAAATTTAAATACTATGGCGGGGTTTTAGCTTTAATTTTTTATTCTTTTATTGCTTATTTTTCAAATAAACTTGGTAGAAAAAGAATCAATAGAGTACTTATAACTCAGATTTTTTTTACTGGTAATCAGGCTTTAAAAATAATTACAATTGTTTCATTTGCTCTCGGTGCTATAACCATTTTAC
>JAWAEI010000069.1:0-3976 GCA_038891475.1 Candidatus Pacearchaeota archaeon
ACAGCAGAATCCTGTAGTGAATAACATTGCGATGAGCGGAGCGGGGTGGTATTACGTGACGGTGACGGATGGGAGTGGGTGTAGTGGGGTAGATTCGGTGCAGGTGGTAGTGAATGCTGTTCCTGTGGTAGCGGTGTGGAGCAACTCACCGGTGTGTGAGGGGGATACTTTGATATTGATGAGCCAGCCCAATGGGATGAGCAGTTATAGCTGGATGGGTCCGAACGGCTTTACATCGGTGCAGCAGGATCCAGTGGTAAGTAACGTTACATTGAGCGGAGCGGGGTGGTATTACGTGACGGTGACGGATGGGAGCGGGTGTAGTGGGGTGGATTCTGTGCAGGTGGTGGTGAGTGCGAATCCGGTGGTGATGGTATGGAGCAACTCGCCGGTGTGTGAAGGAGACACGTTGAATTTATTCTCACAACCCAACGGGATGAACAGTTATAGCTGGGTCGGACCAAATGGATATATCTCTACGCAGCAGAATCCTGTAATAAGTAATGTAAGTATGGGCAATGGGGGAACATATACGGTGACGGTGGTAGATGGGAATGGATGTGAGGGTACAGGAGTGGTAGATGTGGTGATAAGTTCACCTCCCATGGCGAGCATTAGTGGGGATTTGGAGATATGCGAGGGGGAGAGCACTGTGTTGACAGCCGGAGGAGGAAGTCCGTATGAGTGGTTGCACAATGGGAGCAATAGTCAGAGTGTGGTTGTGAGTCCTGTGCAGACGACGAGTTACAGTGTGGTGGTGGGGAGTGGGAGCTGCAGTGATACGGCGGTGGTGACGGTGGTAGTAAATAGCAATCCGCAGGCGGATGCGTGGCCGGATACGGTGATAGTGTTAGGGCAGTCAGTAACATTGAATGCGGCGGGTGGAGTGAATTATGAGTGGAGTCCTGCCACGGGTTTGAGTTGTGTGGTGTGTGGCAATCCGGAGGCGAGACCGGAGGAGACGACGGACTATTGTGTAGAGGTGACGGACGGGAAGGGATGCAGGGACACGGCCTGTGTGCGGGTGGTAGTGGAGTTGAAGTGCGGAGAGGTATATGTTCCGAATGTGTTTAGTCCGAACGGGGATGGTCGTAATGATGAGTTGAGGGTATATGGGAATTGCATAGAGACGTTGGAATTTGCGTTGTATGATCGTTGGGGGGAGAAGGTATTTGAGACGAGAGATCCAAAGCAGACGTGGGATGGGGTGTACCGGGGTAAGGCGATGAACGGGGCGGTGTTTCATTATAGGTTGAGGGCTACGCTGAAGGATGGCAGTGTGGTAGAGCAGAAGGGGACGGTAACGGTGGTGCGATGAGAGAAAGAAATGTGTGTGAGCATAAGGGGAGGCAAAGATTTTTTATTAATATAGAATCAGACAATGAAGTATGGGCTTTTAGGGAGGATAATGACAGTAGTTTTTTTAGCCGGCAGAGGGGTATTGGGTAATAATGGTGGTTTTGTTTCATTGCCGGTGGAGAGATGGCTTTCGAAGAAGGGGGAGAGTGGTTTTTTGGAGAATCGCGGGCAGATGATGGATATGGAGGGACGGCCAGTTCCTTTTGTATTATTTAAGGCGGAGGCACCGGGTATAAATTTGTGGATTACGGAGAAGGGCATCACTTTGCAAACGATCAAGGTAGAAGGAGAGCATAGGAGAAGCGAAGTAGAAAGAAAGATGCCGGGCAGAGAAGCGGAAAGAATTACTCTTTACTGGGATCGGATAGATGTGGAGCTTAAAGGAGCGAGGATTAAGAGGGAGAATATTGTGAAGGAAGGATCCTCGGTTACGGACTTCAACTTTTTCTATCCGCATTGTCCTAATGGGATTTATGGAGTAAAAGAATATGAAAAAATAACCATTAAAGAGGTGTATCCCGGAATTGACGGGGTGTGGTACAAGCATCCGCAGAAGGGGTACAAATATGATTTTGTGGTGCATCCGGGGGCGGACTATAAACAAATAGAGCTTGTATACAGAAGCAAGACACCGGTAAAGATAAATGAGCGAGGGGAGCTGGAACTTTATACCGAATATGGCAATATCAAAGAGAACACGCCGGTAAGTTATTATCAAGGGAAAACGCTCAACACAAAATTTAAACTTCTTGCTCAGAAACCCATTATCATTCATGGTGACAAAGGTTTTGAAACCAGAATTGGTTTTGAACTTCCCGGGCTCCCCTCTCCAAAAGGAGAGGGGTTAAGGGGAGAGCTTATCATAGACCCCCAGCTCTGGTGGGCTACTTTTTACGGAGGAAGTGGTTATGATGCTCCTATGAGTATAGATATTGATAATGGTGGTAATGTGTTTGTTGTGGGTTATACGACTTCCCTCAATTTTCCTACTCAAAATGCGGGCACTTTTTTTCAGGGGATTTTTGCGGGTGTCAATGATGCTTTTATGTTGAAGTTTAACAACAGTGGTATTCTCTTGGGGGCAACTTATTATGGGGGAAGTGGTGATGATATAGCTCATTCTCTTGCTATTGATGGGGCTGGCAATGTGTTTATAGCAGGTCATACAAATTCTCCCAATTTTCCTGTTCAGAATGGGGGTACTTTTTTTCAAGGGGTTTGGGCTGGTTTTTATGATGCTTTTATATTGAAGTTTGACAATAGCGGTATTCTTCTTTGGGCAACTTATTACGGAGGAAGCGGTGATGATGATGCCTATTTTCTTATTACTGACGGGAACGGGAATGTGTTTGTAACGGGGACTACAAATTCTTCCAATTTTCCTGTTCAGAATGCGGGTACTTTTTTTCAAGGGGTTGGGGCTGGTTTTTATGATGCTTTTATATCGAAATTTGATAATGCTGGCAATCTGCTTTGGGCTACTTACTATGGTGGAAGTGCGGAGGACATGGGGAGTTCCATTTCCACTGATGCGGCGGGAAATGTGTTTATAACGGGTTTTACTAAATCTGGTGACTTTCCTACGCAGAATGCAGGTACTTTTTTTCAGGGGACTTATGCAGGATCAGGGGGAAATAATGGGCTGTGGTATGGCGATGCTTTTATATTGAAATTTGATAATGCTGGCAATTGTTTGTGGGCTACTTATTATGGAGGAAGTGGAGATGATTGGGGTTCTTCCATTGCTATAGATGGGAGTGGGAATGTGTTTATAGCTGGTCGTACTGAGTCCTTTAATTTCCCAACGCAAAACGCGGGTACCTTTTTTCAGGGGTCTATTTCAGGTAATGTGGATGCCTTTATATTGAAATTTGATAACGTTGGTAATCGTTTGTGGGCTACTTACTATGGAGGAAGTGGGAATGAATGTTATTATTATGGTATTATGGACCACCTTGCTATAGACAATTGTGGCAATATATATCTGAGTTTTGAGACAAGTACCACTAATTTTCCTTATTTAGTCAACTCATGCGATGCCGGGTATTATGACAATACGTACAATGGAGGAGGACATGATGTAGTAATTTCATTTTTCAGTAATAATGGGACTCTGCTTTGGTGCACTTATTTTGGAGGAGATGGTGATGATTTTCGTACTCCGCTTGCGATAGATGTCAATAATAATTTGTTTGCGAGCGGAGAATGGACACAAGTTAATAATTCTGCTAGCTATCCCACAACGGCCCCTGGAGGAGGATCCTATTATGACCCGATTTTTAATGGAGGTATCGGTGATGGATTTATAGCAAAATTCTGCAGTAATGCCTGCATTTGTTTGCCGTATAATGGGTGTACGGTAAATTGCAACTTATCGGTGATGGCTGGGAGTAATAGTCCTGTATGTGAGGGGGGGATTCTTAATTTGAGTTGTAATTTAGGGGGGATGAGCGTTTACAGTTGGAGTGGTCCGAATGGGTTTACTTCTGCACAGCAGAATCCTGTAGTGAATAACATTGCGATGAGCGGAGCGGGGTGGTATTACGTGACGGTGACGGATGGGAGTGGGTGTAGTGGGGTAGATTCGGTGCAGGTGGTAGTGAATGCTGTTCCTGTG
>JAWAEI010000070.1:0-3964 GCA_038891475.1 Candidatus Pacearchaeota archaeon
TTGGGGCAATTCTGAGTAATTTTTGATTTGCTATAGAGATTTGCTTTATTGTATTTACGAGATGCAGGTTATTTGGAGAGATAATCTTGTATAAATTCAAATTCTCTGTAATAGGGTAATATATCCGTGCCAGGTTTGTGTAATATGTATTATAATAATCCCTAACTCCGCAATTCTTTAAGTGTTTTGCCAAAAAATTTTATTTCAAGTGAATTTACAAAAAACTTTGGAATTTTCCCTGAACCTAAAGGAAAAATGCTATGATCAATTTGGTAATTCTGTTATCTTATTTTTTTGGCAAAACAGTTAACTATTCTATATGCGTCCAGTATGGTGAGGATTTTACAAGTTTGGATAAAGTAAATGTATTTTCAAATAGCTTTTTAGAAAGGGATATAAGAAAGAAGAGTTTAAAGATGTTAAAAAAGATAAATCCAAAGATGTTGAAAAAATACTAGTTTTTTGATTCAGATATAAAATTAAAGTTGAAGAATTGGTTTCAGTATTGTCTGAAACTAGTTCTTCTTAATGGTATTAAGGAGGAACTAATCTAATGAGGATTAAAGGTAAGGTAAAATGGTTTAACTCAAAAAAGGGTTTTGGTTTCATAACAAAGGAAGACGGCTCTGGAGATGTGTTTGTTCACTGGACAGACATAAAGTCTGATGGTTTTAAGACCTTGAATGAGGGAGAAGAAGTTGAGTTTGAGGAGAAGGCGGACGAAAAAGGAACAAAAGCAGTGGAAGTGGTAAGGCTTACCCAAAGACCTTCTTCTGGAAAATCTCCAAGGTATCCCGGTAAGAAACCTATGAAACAGGGGGGACCAAGATCAAGATAGTCGTTAATCATTGTTTCTGATTCAAAATATCTTTTCTGTTATCTAATGACATAGCGTAGTCTTTATGTTGAGTGTTCTGGTGATTATTTAGTATTAGGTGATTGCTTACTTTATTCCATCTCATTTTGACTTTTAATTGTAAATTCACATATCATTCTGTTTGATTTGCGTTATTTGTTTTTTTGTTTTATTTTGGTAGGCGCAACCTTCAGGTTGCGTTATTTGGTTTTTTTGTTTTTTTGTTGTTGTTTCATTACGCAGGCTGAAGGCTGTGGCTACCAAGTTTATGGAGTTATTAATAATTTGGTAGATTTTTTTTATTATTTATTTTTTTGTTGAGAATTCTTTCTAAACTAAAGTCTTCTTTTGTAAATTCTGTTTGGTTGTAATTTTTGGTTCTTGCTGATTGGTTGGCGTTTTTTGTGCTATCATTTGTAGTCTTTATGTAATTTCGAAAATATCAACTGGAAATCAAATCTTTTATATTGTTTCGATATGGACTGTTTTATTTGAATATATAGATATTTCCCCGGATATTTCTATTGCCTCTTTTGCAATTTCTTCTGCTGATAGTTTTGTATGTTTGCAGAGAGTTTTAGCTACAGCTAGGGCTATAGGTCCACCTGAACCTATTGCTGCTATATTATCATCAGGTTGTATTACATCTCCATTTCCGGATATAACGAGTATCTGGTTTTTGTTAGCTACAAGTAGCATGGCTTGAAGTTGTCTTAGAACTTTATCGGTTCTCCATTCTTTTGCAAGTTCAACAGCAGAGCGTATAAGGTTTCCTGAATGTTCCTGAAGTTTCTTTTCAAATTTTTCAAGGAGAGCCATTGAATCTGCAGTGCTTCCTGCAAATCCTGCTAAGACCTGACCATTATATATTTTCCTGACCTTTTTTGTGTTGTGTTTAAATATGGTATCTCCTAGTGTCATCTGACCGTCGGAGGCTATGACTACTTTATCGTATCTTATGAGAGCCAGAACTGTTGTCAATGGGAGAAATATGGCGGGGCTGACGGGACTTGAACCCGCGACCTCCGGCTTGACAGACCGGCGTTCTAACCAACTGAACTACAGCCCCAAACAAAAATAAAAAATAATAAAAAAAATAAATAAAAAATTAAGTTATCAGAAAAATCAAATTCAGAAAAGTTTTGGGATTGAGAAATAAGCCGGCTTCTGTTTGTGAAGGACATTTATCTGAGCGATCTACCCAGAGGGAAAGGAACACACAGGGAAGTTCCGGAGATTTACTCTCTCCCTCTTTACTTGATCTTGCTCGGAGAAGGGTTTACCGGAGGACCTGGTTTCCCAGATCCTCTGTGTGCTCTTACCACACATTTTCACCCTTACTTTGAGGGTAAAAACCCCCAAAGCGGTATGTTTTCTGTGGCACTTTCCAAGGCACTCGCCTTCCGACTCCGCCCGCTTGGGCTTAATCGGTTCTCCCCCTGTGTATGAGGCCGGACTTTCCTACCAGTAGGTTTAACCACTGCTTTAACGCCCGTGGCTTACACCTACTGATCGTCCTTCTATCTCAATCCCAATTACAAAATTAATTCCAAATTAACCAAATTAATTATAAGCTAATCTATCCGTAAAATCTTTTTTTCTGTTCTTTCATACAACCATTCGTTGCTTTTTGTCATTGTTAACAAAAAGAAAGTTAACAAAAAGAAACAATGATAATGGTCATTATTTATAAACTTTTATTATTCTCGTCTTTTGGGAATTGGACATCTTTTCAATGGATATCCAATGAAGATTCCGAAAAAAATTAGCTTTGTAGTATTTAGTTCCGAATTTTTTATATCTCCCATACTTTCGGATTCTATTTAATCTCTTTTGGCTTCCAACAAAGTAAAAATTTATAAAAAAGTAATGCTCTGTCGCAATCATAATTTACTTCTTTTTTATGTAAACTTGAAAAGAGTTGGAAGATTTCTTTAATTGATGGATGAGGGATTAGATGGATGTGGTATTTAGATAAGGATTGTTGGACCTATAAAGATATGGAGAATAAAAAGTTTTTCGTGCGGGCAGATGTGGAAATCAAAAACATTAAATTCGGTGATAAAGAGGAAATTTACAGTTTGTTTGAGAGAGAGAAAAGATGAGACAAAAGAGAAGATGGCTTTTGGCAGTTGTGTATAACTTAATACGTTTTAGCAAAGGAGGGAAATTTTTTGTTTTTAGAATTTTCATCTTTTATTAAAAATTTATGATGATTGCAACAAAGCAAAAAGATAAAATAAATAAAAATAAAAATTATAGATAAATCCTTCCGTATCAATGATAGATCTATTATTTAAGTATGCAAGACATCAAAAGGAAGCACATTGAGGAATCAATTAGGATAACGGGAGGGCAGGGGATACCACTTCTGATAAATGGTCAGTTTGTGAACACTTCGAAAACTTTCTTTTCTATAGATCCGACGATAGGGGAGAAGATTGCGGAGATATGTGAAGCTGGGGAGAGCGAAGTTAATGCTGCTGTTGAAAGTGCAAAATCCGCTTTTGAATCTTGGTCTGAATTACCACCTCGTGAGAGAGCAAAATATCTCAGAAAATTTGCGGATGCGATAAAAGATTTAAAAGATTACCAAGTTGCTGAGATACTTGATTCTGGTTTACCTCGCTCTATATCCTCAAGAATGTCTATGGGAGCATTAAGGAGAGCCTTTGAATACTATGCTGAATGGTGTGATAAGATAACATCTGATGTGGTAAGTATAAGCAATCAGAATCTTGATTTTACTCTTAAGGAACCTTTTGGAGTGGTTGCTGTTATAACTTCTTGGAATGTTCCCGGAATGTTCCTGGGTGGAAAAGTTGCTCCAGCCTTGGCTGCAGGAAATACAGTTATCATAAAGCCATCTGAAAATTCGTCTCTGCCTGCGTATGTATTTTCAAAAATTGCTAAAGATATTTTCCCACCTGGAGTTATAAATGTTATTTTCGGTGGAGCCGAGACAGGAAAAATCTTAGTTTCTCATAAAGATGTCTGGGTCGTTTCATTTACTGGTGGAACAGAAGTAGGGGAAAAAATAATAAAACAAGGTGGAATAAAAAAATATGTACTTGAACTTGGGGGAAAATCTCCGAATATAATTTTTGA
>JAWAEI010000071.1:0-3940 GCA_038891475.1 Candidatus Pacearchaeota archaeon
CCGGCCTGATAATGGCACAGGATGAGGCTTATGAGATTACTAATATAACAAAGATTGCACGTGTGTATGCTATAGGAGAGGCAACATTGGAATCAACAATAATGTAAAAGCTCAGTAAAGACCGTTAGGGGAGTATAGGTGGATATTGATACTACCCAGATCTTTTATGGAGGTTGAGGGTGTTTCCTATAAAATGCTTCAAAATTTGGACAGGATAATCTCCCTACCAGTTTTCACTACTATTATTACACTATCCAAAAGGTAAGAGATTTTGTTTTCCTTTAGCCCCCCAAGGGGCTAATTATCTTCCAACATTTGGGTCCTATTTATATTCAGTTTCTCTTTGATATTCCCAGCTAATTTATGTGGTAGGAATTGTTCTATTTCATCTCCCGAAGGAGCAGCACCTCTTTTTGTACATTCAGTAAGATAATATGTAAGATATTCTTTGGGTGATATCCCGTGAAGATTACAGGTTTGGATAATAGAAAACATTGCCACTGTTAATTCTCCACCCCATATGGAGTGATTTCCCCAGTAATTTTTTCTACCCAGGACCATAGCCCTGATAATCTGCTCTGCATAATTATTGTCCATGGGGAATTCTGGATGATCTATGAATAGTGTTAGACCTTTCCAATGCTCCTTCATACTATTCATAATAGCAATTTGAGCAGGGTGGGTGTATTCCATGTTAATTAGTGACCATATTTCGTCAATTTTTCCCCTCAGTTTGTTATCATGTGTTTTGAACAGAGAGTCTTCAGGTTTGTACTCTATCCTTTCGTTATTGATATGATAGAGCATCCCAATCCTTTTAACCCATTCTTCTACCCAATCTGATAGTTCAGGGTATTTAGTTCCTGTATCAATAAATTCTCTTCTTTGGTGGCTCCAACAATATATAAGCTCTACAAACCCCGTGTTTTTAAGTGCCTTATAGCTCGAAAACTTGTCTACATTAAGCCATTTCATGGCTTTAGCATTGAGAAGATTCTTATCAATTTTTTTAATTTCATCAATATCTATATTAAATAGAACCTTATACGGTACTTTTGAAGAACGAGTTGGGTGTAAAACAAATAGCACTATATCTTTTGATATAAACACCCATATGAACCATTTGTAATTCCCATTGCTATCTACTTTGGCAAAAAGCCGCCAGCCTGATTCATCTGCGTGAAGGTGTTCTGCCTTTCTTAATTCTTCTGCCATTGCTCTATATAATGGCTCTATATATTTCGTATGTATCTTCTTAAATCCGCCGAATATTGTGCCTGGCGATACAATAAGTCCGTATTCAGTCATATCCACAATCTGTCTTTCTATTGGGAGGTGATTTCTGTATTTATCAATAAGTGTATTTACCCAGAAAGAGATATCAAATTTGCCTTTAGGGATAAGTTGTTGTTCAACCGGTGCAGTAATGATAGGATTTTTGCACCCACAGGTCTTCTTATATTTCTTCCGGATGATTTTTATAAGATAATAGATTTTTTTAACACCTATCTTATAGGAGACTTCTTCTCCTATCTCTTCAAAGGGTTTTCCACAGCACGATTTTTTATCTTCAGGTAAATCTATTACTTTTTCTTCCAGCTGAGGCAAATTCAGAGGGATTTTTCTCCCGTGGCCTTTATGATTCTCCTGAGCCCCACGCTTTTTTGGTTCTCTAACTGTAATTTCCTTTTTGTCTCCTTTCTCAGCCCTCTTGCCAAAAAGCAGCTTATTAAGAAGATTATTCCTTCCTTCGACCTCCTGTAGCCTTTTTTGTAATAATTCACTCTCCTGCCTGAGCTCTTTTATTGTAGAGTCTTTATCAAGAAGTAGTTTTTCAAGGTCATTAATCTCTCTATTCTTCTTCTCAAATTCCAGAGACGCGAATTGGAATATCTCCCTGAATTTTTCATTTTCCCTCAAAGCATCCTGGAGTAATTTACAAGAGTCTTTTATGGGGCAGAATGCTTGGGATAATATGGGTTTTTCTAGGAGTTGCATCTCAATAACCTCAAATAATCCTTACAGGCTGGGTATAGATAGACATCTTTGATTACTCCATGCCTCGTATACCCAGTTTTAGTCTTGGCATATCCTTTAGTAGTTCCTACACATGTCCAATTAGCGGCGCGATAAGATGTGCCTTGGAACCTACTCTTTTCTATAAATGTCTCAACCATATATATTTTAACATTATATTGTTCTTCCCAATCTCGGACTAATAATGGAATACTCTTGCTCAGTATATGACTTGCTAAATATTTGATTTGCGCCCAGGGAAATATTATAAAACGGAAGTTGTTCGCTATATGCCTTAGATTATCCCTGCGAGTCTCTTCATCCCATCCTATAAACTCATCCCTGCATCTTACCCTTAATGCAGCACCAGTAAAACCAATACAAGCCATAGGCACATTTTCTAAATATATAATATATTTAATAAACCTACCCATTACCCCATAATAACCTAGATAGTGGTACCTGTGTACCAGATATTCCCAAAATGTATTTTCTGTTGGATTACTTACTTTCTTAAATATAGGTCTATCAAAGTCACCAAGTTTGCCTGTAAATATATTTTCTGGCTCAGTAAATACAACCCTATTAAACTTATCTTTCTTAAACCTGTTGAATGACGAAGGTTTAGGTTTTGGAAGTTCAATCAACTTATCCTGCTCTAGCCTTATCAAAAATTCCCTACAAATCCATTCTTTTGGTTTGCCATTCTCTGAATACCAGTTTAGTGCCTTGCATACAAGGCGAGATATTTCACAACGGCAGGTATGGTAGTTCTCTTTTACAATCTTAATTATCAGGTTTATCTCTTCATCTTTAAATGTCCTGCCGCATTTTGAGTATTTTGCAAGCATAGTACCATGTTATCACATGCCTATCAGGAAGTCCACACTTTTTTTATATTTTTCTTGAATCCTTTGGTATAATGTATAACTATGAATATAGATAGTCTTTCTATACAAGAACTAATGGAACTTAATAGGAAGATTGTTAGACGAATCAGGGAGTTACGTAGAATAAAACTCCATACTGACTTAAGGAATTTTACAGAAGGGGATAAGGTTTCTTTTAACAATAACGGAAATACAATTACTGGAATTGTAATCAGGATTAACCAAAAATCTCTGACTATTAAGACCGATCAAGGTACATGGTATGTAGACCCTAGCTTGGCAACAAAACTCCATTTGCCTAAAGAAGAAAGTGATGGTAATATATACCGTAAGATAGAATCTTCCTGGTTAAATAATTGAACGGGGTTTGCTGAACTTTTACGATACCTGGCGTTTATAATCTTTTAGAGCTTTGAGGAGTTTAAATCTTAATCTTACTAAATCTCTTAGAGATTGTACTGAATCATCAGGCACATAGCTTTTAAGATATTCACCGGAGCGGAGCAGTTCAGCAATTACAAGGGCATCTATATTGTCGGTTTTAGCCTTTTTTTGCCAGTAGTTGGTGGTATTTATCGGTTTGATAAGGGTTTAAAAGGATTATTTTAAACCCCTTATCTTCCAGGAAAGAATATAGATTTTCCCAGAAGTTTTCGGTAGCCTCTAATCCAATTAAGAGGTTATCGGGGCATAGGTTTAGCTCTTTAAGTTTCTTTAGTAATAAGTTAAAACCTGGGGGGATTGCTCTCTATGGAGAAATTTTTGGTTAGGGTTTCGCCATTTGAATCCAGGATACAGCATCTGTGGAGCAATTTTGAGGCATCGATACGGAGATAATTCATAGCATATATTTGACTGCACAGCCTCGGGAATTATAAGTAGTTCCCGATAATAATCGGGACCACAGCATACTAAATGAGTGTTTATGTCAAAGAATAGGTAAGCAACAGTGTTTCAGATGTAGTCCCCAATACATATTGGGGCTACAAGGGGGCACCGAGGTCTTCCTGCTTTTTTAACTATCAACCCACTTA
>JAWAEI010000072.1:0-3926 GCA_038891475.1 Candidatus Pacearchaeota archaeon
ATTTCCTTTTTATCAATGATATTATGCCATTATCAAACTATAAATTTATAGGTTGTTATGAATACTTTAACTTTGAAGAATGGAAAGTCAGGAGGTTGTGTGTTTTATGTGGCTAAAACTTTGTAGCATTTTCATGTAATATGTAATTATGAGAAATAATGATATCTATGGTAGAATATTATTGACCTAGGTAGTTTTCAGAAAATAATGAAGGTTAAAACCATACAATTTATAATAATCACACTCCTTATCAATATTGTATGGTTCTGGCTACTTTTTACACCTTTCCACAATAATATTGAAGCATTTGGAAAGTTTACAGCCGACACAATATATTACATAAATATCGCTGATAACATCCATAGCAAAAACTATCATAAAAGTGATGTCTATGGTCAAGCAATAACACCACAAAATTTTTACGCTTATCTTTTTGTATTTTTTTATAAAATTTTTAATAAAACTCAATATTATTACCTTCAATTTGGTTACCTTATTTTACTTCTTATTTTCAATCTTTTTATTTTCCTTTTTTTCTATAAAATACTTCTACCCAAAGAATTTTTCATCTTCTTTCTTATATATCTTTTTAACTACTTTATCTTTAAATCATATACAATAACCAACCTGCTTTCTAATGTTATATTTATGGGATTAACATTTTTTATTATTTTTATTTTCTACATTGCCGTTAACACAGCTATTCCCGTTTTACTATATATTAGTATTTTCCTCGCAGGTTTTAGTTCAACAATAAGATTTGAAGGATGTGCTACAGTTGCTTCTATGTTTTTTTATCTTGCAATAATACAAAGACAAAAAATTATTAAATATATTATTGTCTTCTCAACAATTTTATTACCATTTCTTTTATTACATTTATTAATATTATCCAGAGGATATAAAGAGTACGGTTATACATCAAATACACTGTTTGAAAACTGGAATTTTCTTGCTTTAGGCTATGCTATTTATCGGTTACTTTTCAGGGTATATTATGAAATATTTTTTAATGATATTTTTAAGGACTACCATATTTCTATTAGAATAATAAGTTATGTAGTATCTTTTACGATAAGTTTATCAATAATAGGAGGTATATACACAGTTGTAAAATCCTATATTGAAAAAAAAGAAACAGTCGTAAAATTTTCTTCTTTATTTTTCGTCATCCTATTCCTATTTTTTTTGTTTATATTTTTAATAAGGAATCCTATCGAGAAAAGACCGACGATTTTTATACTTCTTTCTATATATGATGGAAGATATCTTGCATTTGTATATCCTGCTCTATGCTTTTTTATTGTAAAAAATTTCCTTACCCATTATTCTTCCACTAAAAAACTTATTTTCCACTTTTTACCAGCACTACTTTTAATTTCTTCCGGATCTATTTCTCTCTTTCTGGCAGTTAAAGAAAAAATAGTTTATTTAAAATCAAAGGTATCATCTGAGCCTATCGTAGATTACGGGATAAATGATACCCATGTTTTATGTGTGATAGATAAAGAAACCAGCACCGATTTTGTAACTCGTCATAAAATATGGAAAAGAAACTTTATATCATACATTCTTTTTAGAAAAGTATGTAAATATGAGTATAATTCAGAGAGTGCGTCAACTTATGATTGGGTTATAGATTTTACGGGAAAAGTTAATTTAACAGGCTTCAAAGAGATATACAGTAGTTATGGATGGCAAAATAATTTCAGGGTTTTGAAAAATCAAAGTAACTAATGTTATGAAAATACTTATAACAGGCGGAGCAGGTTTTATTGGTAACAATCTGGCAAACAAATTATGCAATGAAGGGTATGAAATTATTTCAATAGATCTTAAAAAAGAACCATACTTAAAGTTAGAGAATAAACACTATAAATATATCTCTGGTAATATATTAAATAAAAAACTGATTAGTGAATTAATTAAGGTGTGCGACATAATAATTCATTGCGCTGTCAGTAGTGTTTTAGAAAAATCAATAAAAACGATTTACAAAAATAATATTGAAGGTACGAAAAATTTATTAGAAGAAGCTTTATTTTACAACATGAAGCAGTTTATATTTATTTCAAGCGGTTGTGTCTATGGAATCCCCTGTGAATTACCTATAAGAGAGGAAACCCCAAGGCATCCTTTTGAGCCTTACGGCTGGTCAAAATATTTTGCCGAAAATCTCTGTTACGAATTTAGAAAAAAAGGATTAAATATTGTGATAATACGTCTACCTAATGTCTTGGGCGAGGGAAGATTGGGAGTTATGAGTATTCTATTTGAATGGTTACAATCTCATAAATCTATTTATTTGATTGGTAATGGAAATAACAAATACCAATTTCTAAGCTTCATAGATTTCTACACAGCATTAAAAAAAATAATAGAAAAAAATATTTCAAATGAAGATTTTAATTTAGGAACAGATAAATTTTCCACCGTAGAAAAAGACTTACATAATTTTATAAAAAGTATTCATTCTGAAAGTAAAATAAAAAAAATCCCATCATTTATTGCTAAAACCCTATTAATTTTACTTGATAAGACCTATCTTTCCCCACTTAGTAGCTGGCATTATACCATTGCAGATAAATCCTTTTACTTTGATATATCCAAAGCAAAAACTCTTCTTGATTGGCAACCACAATATTCCAACTCTCAAATGCTTAAAATGGCTTACGAGTGGTATGTGATTAATAAAAACTTCCTAACATTAAAGGAAGGAACTACAAACTCTACTATTGTTAACCAGAAAGTATTAAAATTATTGAAATTATTTTCATGAAATTTTCTATTCAAAAACTAATTTTATCCTTATTTTAGGACGTGGGCAAGCAACAGTTAGCCTTCGATTTGTAACTTCCATTTTAGATAAGAACCTATAACTTTTACAGGCTGAAGGAAATTCGGCATAATCTTATATGTATTATTGATAGTAACTATCTTGAAATATGATTTTTCTATATTTCCAAGTGTTTCCTGGAGGAGATTGACTTTCAAAATTTTTTTATTGTGATAAGCCTCACTACCTTTATAAACACCAATAAATCCTCCCTTATGGTGCTGATATGAGTGGTCCTGGTGGATTGCGAAAATAGCATTTGTAGCATCAAAAACAAAAGGAGTTTTCAAAATTGCTCTTGCTAATAACCAGGTATCCCACAGGTTCTACCTACTAATAGGGGCGGCAATATCTTGTATAAGCTTCGTGAAAAAATAAAGTAATCAATCCCGAGGGGAGAGGTAAGCTCAGCATTTTTTATTACATATTCGTATAGTTCTTTATCCCACAAGGGATTATTATACTCTATTAACTTATCTATTTTTAAATGCCATCTTCTACCTGTAATTAAAAAATTTTCAAATTTGTTACTCACAAAACTTACAACATTTAAAAAAGATGGCAGTAAGATTATATCTGCGTTAACATAGCACAGAATGTTATATTTTGCAACTTCTTTTGCTTTTTTGAACATATCGTTTAAAAAAGGTGTATTTCCTTCATTTCTTTTAATATCTTTTATGTGTTTTAAATTTAACGAGTTTGATATTTCTTCAACTCCCTCTTCATTTCCGAAGAGAATAACTTCTATATTTTTATCACATTCTCTCCAGCTTTTTATGGCATTGGTCTGAATTATTTTAAATTCACCTATAAACGGTTTACAAGTAGAAAATATTGTTATCATTATGTGAGATTTTATATTATTATTTTGATAATCATTATATCCATAAGATTGGCAATGCAGAATAGAGTTTTTTGAGGAACTAAAGTTTATTTATCAGCTTATTTCTATTAACTTGTTATGAATATATTATCATTCTAAAAATAAATGCTACTCACCAGAAATTTGCTTGTGCTGCTTTTAGTATATTTCTACCCTTTACTATCGGAAATTACCGCGAACTTCTGTAAATAGAAGTTTTTTATA
>JAWAEI010000073.1:0-3896 GCA_038891475.1 Candidatus Pacearchaeota archaeon
TGTCTCATAAAGATTTGTTATTCCTTTAGGTATAGTAATATTGGAAGGCTTTTTTAAATATAACTGCAATATTTTTTGAGAACTATAATTGTACCCTATGGGAAATACTTGTGCTTCTCCAAGATTATTGTAAATAAGTACAGATGTTAAATTTATATTTGCTCCTGGAGCCGTAACATAATTAATTATTCCCACAGGAGGATAATTCCATACAGAGGGATTTGTCAAATTATAGGTATATATATCCCCCCTGATTATATCAACGGAAGGGGCTGTATAGGAAGGGGTATAGGGAGTAAGGAATTGTGCAAATACTGCCATTATTACAAACATAATAATAATTCCTAAACCCACTAACCCAATTTTACTCTTTTTATATATTTGCCATCCGCTTTTAAGTGATCTTCTGAAAGCCCTTCTTGATTCTTTCCATTTTTTTGACTCTGCCATTTATCTCACCTACGCAATTCTTACTCTGGGATCCAAATATGCATAAATTAGATCAGCTATCCAATTAAATATTATAACAAGTAATGCTATTATTATGGTTGTGGCTTCTACAACAGGATAATCTAGTAAACCTAATGCTTGGATAAAAAGAAGCCCTACACCTTGATAGCTAAATACAGTTTCAGTTAATACACCCCCACCAATTGCAAATGCCATAGAAATAACAAAACTGGTTACAAGAGGCAAAAGTGCATTTCTAGCTGCGTGTTTAAAAACTACATCCCTCTCTTTCAAACCTTTTGCTATTGCCGTATCTATATAATTTTCACCAAGTACATCAAGCATAGAGGTCCTCATCAAAAGGACCGTACCTGCAAAACTAATCAGTATAAGAACTATCATTGGTAATGCTGTGTGCCATAAAATATCTAATAATGCTATCCCTAAAGGAGGATGCGTGCCTACAACCTGGCCTAATATTTTGTCAGTTGGATCATAAAAGTTTGCTAATGGGAAAAGATGCAATTGGAAGGCAAATATGAATATAAATATCATACCAAGCCAATATACAGGCATATTATAAAACACTAAGCCTATTACAACATTACTTCCATCAAGTACTCCACCTCTCCTCCATGCAATTATTGTACCTACAAAATAACCAATTATATAGGCAATAATTGTTGCACCACCAAATAGAAGTAATGTTCTTGGTACCCTTTGGGCTAGGAGAGTGGATACGGGTTGTACATAATAATATGAAATACCTAAGTTTTGAGGGAACACGGGAAATGTTAACATATCCCACATATAAATTAAAAATCTATCCCAAAGTGGTTTATTGAAACCGAATAGGTTAGTCAAATATTCTTTTTGAGAAGGTGTAAGTTGAGGATTCAAATTCAACAAAATTAAAGGATTTGGTTGATATAGGTAAAGAAGCCAAAAAACTGCTGCCACAATGATAATATAAGTAACAACTGATTGTAAAGTCCTCACCAAATAATATCTAAGCAATCCAGCCATTTAATAATTCACCTCTCTAAATTTTGGTAAGTGGCCCATTAATAACTTAAAATCCTAATGGTATTTAATGATTTCGTAAAAAAATTTTTTAATAATTTAAAATATTATATAATTTTATTCTTTTTAAATTATTATGAATATAAATTCTTAAATTAATTCATAAAATAAATAAAAAAATTAAAAAATTATTGAGGTGGTGTTTCTCCACCCTCTTTCTTTTCCTCAGATGTTTTCTCTTCAGGTGTTTTCTTTACTTCAGGTGGTTTTGGTTTTCTCATTGAAAGCACAAGAGCAACTATGGCTATTATAAATGCAAGGAGTCCTATTAATAATGATGAATAACCCATTGTGTTATTGAAGTATCCAGTTAATGTATTATTAAATTGTGTGGATAATCCACCTAATTTGCTTGAAAGAGTGTTATTGAAGTATCCAGAGCTCACGTATGTAACCGGCTGATAATAGAAGAATACTGGTAAGATTGTTGTAACATTATTATTATTTGTAACACTTACGAATACTGCATTCAAGCCTGAATTAAATCCAGATATTAGATTGGAGAATGTGTATTCACCATTGGGTCCTGCAATCAAAGAAGCATTGTATACATTGCTTGGGTTGTTAAGATAAAGTTTAACACTCTTTATTCCAGCTGGATCCCATACTGTACCATTCACATAATAGTTAGATGTAGTTATTACTTGATTTGGTAGTAAACTATTAACTGATACTGTTGGCGATGAAGAATATGCAATTATAACGAATGTATAGAGTCCACCATAGTAGCCAGTCATTGTTGATTTTATTGTAATTGTATCTATAATATATGGCGTATTCATAACAGTACTATTTGCAGGAATGACTGTATAAACAGCATTACCACTTGAATCAGCCTTATTCGGACCTATAATACTACCTGCCGATGCACTCACCGACAATAAAGCTCCAGGTATTGGAGATCCTGTGGCATCCTTTACATTCACATTTAATGTTACTAAGGAACCATACATCACAGAATTTGTACTAGCAGTTGCAAATACATTAATCTGGTACGGGACCAATATTATCTGTGTATTCTGTGTAATTGCTGCCATTCCCCATACACTTGTACCTTTATTCCAATATGAATAAAGATCACCAACGGTTAAGGATGAGACCTCAGCAAGATTTAGGGTGAAATTGGCAATACCTGAATGATTAGTATTATTATATACTGCTGATGGTGCTAATCCGGTCTTTGAATAAAAATAAACTGTTGCATTGTAAACTGGTTGATCAGTAGCATTAACAACTTTTGCCTGAGCAGTTATCTGCCCAGCTGAAAATCCAAATGGATTGTTCACTGTGAATGTTGTAATCCTGTAATCTGGTGCTCTTTGAACTGCAAGTTGTGAGGATATGTACTCACTTCCCTGCATATAGAAATTACCATTCACAATTACTCCAGGTGGATATATGCCAGGTGTCTGTGGATAGTAAGTATATGCATATGGTATTACATACACATTACTTATTCTATCAACCATTGGAGAGCCTGCATCACCTACTGTTACATAATAGGAACCTGTTCCATTCACCACATATGAATTATTAAGCATTATTCCATAACCATAGTAAACATAGTCCCAGGCAGTTGTATTTGTGGTTACACCAAGCCATGATGCAAGAACAGGATCAGGCGTTTTATTATCAAGTTGACTTACAAACACACCTGCCACTGGAGGCAAGAATCCCATATATGTTGTATTAACGTTAATTGCCACATATTCCCAGAGTGAATCAAAGTAATATGACATTGGATTTGTCCAGGATGGATCATAGAATCCAAGTAAACTTCCTTCAGGTGCAGCAGTTAGGATAACACCGACAGGAACAGATCCTGATACTGGTTGATTATTTGGACCATACAGATGTACCACCATTCCATCGCCAGCGTTTCCACCGGCTATGGTGACAAAGTTCGTAGGAGCTCCTGTAACACCATCATAGAAATCTATATACCCAGCATATAAATCCGGAGGTGCTGGGCCATTAAGATATCCTATTGTAATGGAACTTCCAATGGAATTGAGGTATGAAGAATTCCATATTTTCAGGGATATACCTGTTGTTGGTAATCCTCCCTTAAATGTTACAGTAATATTTGCATATCCATTTGAATTTGTTGTTGTTCCAGTTACACTACTTACATACGTGGAATTTGAGGGTGTAACTGTTAAAACCTCACTCGGTATTGGGATATTCTGCGCATTCAAAGCCTGTACAGTTATAGTTGTAATGAGATTGCTTTGATTAACAAAGTAATTTGTTGCACCAATAATTCTAACAGTATACCATGAACTTGGATTTGGATTATAAGTTGCGACTATTAAACTCACAGTGTTTGAAACTGTATATCCTGGCTTTTTGGCAGATAATAA
>JAWAEI010000074.1:0-3874 GCA_038891475.1 Candidatus Pacearchaeota archaeon
AATCTACCGGTATCTCCTTTCATACCAAAAACTCCTTCTGTAATTACCAAAATACCTCCTCCTGTTTGTTCAACAATTTTTTGAGCTTTTTGAAGGCGGTCTTCTAATTGCTCCATATCATTATGGGCATACATAAAACGTTTGGCTAAACTCAAAGACATACCATCAATAATACAAGCATGGCAAAGTTGGTCATAAACTATAACGTCTCTGCGGTCTGTAATTGCCTGAATAATAGAAACACAAGCTTGATAACCAAAATTCATTAAATACGCATCTTCTTTTTGACAAAATTCTGCTACTTCTTTTTCAAATTGCTCATGAAATTTGGTATTTCCCGTAAGCATACGAGAACCCATAGGATAAGCAAAGCCATATTGTGCCGCCGCCTCAGCATCTGTTTTTCTTACCTCTGGATGATTAGCTAACCCTAAATAGTTATTTAAAGACCAATTTAAACATTCTTTTCCTCTAAATTTCATTCTTGGGCCTATCTCTCCTTCCAATATTGGAAATGAAAAATAATGATAGGTCATATCTGCGTATTGACCTAAATCAGTCTGCATGAGACGGTCTATTTTATCAAAGATATCAAAAGCCATATTTTTTTAACGCAAAAATAATGTATTCTATTCAATTTGATTCAAAAATCCAATAATTTCATCTCAAAAATCAATTTAACTTTTTAGGTTTTTACACCAAAAAATAGGAATTCGTTAAAAAATTTAGGTTTTTGTAAAATATACTTTTTTTTTGATTTTTTACTTATAAACTTGCTATTTCATAAAATTTTAATTTTGTTATACAAAATGAAACGAACCGTTTAAGCAAAGTTTAAAATTGGCTTACAAAATATAAATAGATTGTATTTACCTCTTTTTCATTTCTTTGAAAGTTAATTTCAGAGGATAAATTATAGAGTTTACCACAGAGAATATAGAGAAACACAGCGTTATTTGAGCTTAAAGCTCTATTATGTAAAGAGTTCTATTATACTACCTCAAAAAGAATTTATAGAAGAATAATTGATTGATTGTATTGATGAAAAGTTTTATATATTTGTAAACCCAAAAGTAAGAATGAGCATAGTAATTCAAAATATACACAAATCTTTTGATGAAAATCATGTACTAAAAGGAATAGATTTTGAATTTGAAGCAGGAAAAGTAAATATGATTATAGGGGCTAGTGGTAGTGGTAAGTCGGTTTTAACGAAATGTATTGTTGGACTTATTCAGCCTGATCAAGGAGAAGTTTTTTTTGATGGAGTAAGTTTTTGGAAGCAAGATAATAAAACTAAAAAGAATATTCGTAAAAACTTTGGAATGCTTTTTCAATATTCTGCTTTATTTGATTCTATGACGGTTGCTGAAAATGTTGGTTTCCCTTTAAGAATGTTTGATACCCAATTTACTGAATCTCAAATAGAAAAACGAGTAAAAGAATGTTTAGAACGTGTAAATTTGCATAATGTAGAAGATAAATATCCGTCAGAATTATCTGGTGGAATGAAAAAAAGAGTAGGAATAGCAAGAGCAATTGCTTTAAATCCTAAATATTTATTTTGCGATGAGCCTAATTCAGGATTAGATCCTCAAACTTCTTCTATTATTGATAAACTCATTTTGGATTTAACAAATGAATATAAGACCACAACTATTGTCATTTCTCATGATATGAACTCTGTGTTAAATATTGGAGATAAAATTATGTTTATACATAAAGGAAAAAAAGAATGGGAAGGGCATAAAACGGAAATGCTTCATTCTAATTCGCAACCGTTGAAAGATTTTCTTTTTGCTTCTCAACTTATTGTTAATCAATATAAATACGAACTTCAAAACCGATGATACTTTTAAGTACTTTTTTATTTTTAGTAGGAATCTTTTTAGTACTTACTCGTAGAAATGCGGTAATGGTTCTTATAGGTATAGAACTCATCTTTAATGCGGCGAATTTAAACTTTGTTTTTTTTGCTACCCGTGATGAACTAAACTATGGAATTTATTTTGCTTTATTTGTTATTGCTATTACTGCCGCTGAAACTGCGTTAGGAGTAGCCATCCTTCTCAACTTATATAAAACTCATCAAACTATCCAATTAGACGAACTAAATAAAAATTTAGATGAAATGTATGATTATTAGAAAGTTATGGAGAATCTTGGAAAAGTATAAAGAAAAAGTCTATTAATAAATAAAAAAATTGTTGCAATTAAGTTGGATATGATAGTAATTTTGCAACATTATGAGTTTATTTACAGAAATTACTTCATTAGAACATGAGCAAATCATGTTATGTTATGATCGGTCAACCAATTTAAAAGCAATTATAGCTATACATAATACGGTATTAGGTCCTGCTTTAGGTGGCACGCGTTTTTGGAATTATGCTTCTGAGGAGGCAGCATTAACTGATGTTTTAAGGCTTTCAAGAGGAATGACTTACAAAGCCGCTGCCGCTGGATTAAATTTAGGAGGTGGAAAAGCCGTTATTATAGGTGATCCCAAACAAATTAAATCCGAAGCACTTTTAAGAAGATTTGGAAAATTTGTAGAAAATTTAAATGGAAAATATATTACTGCTGAAGATGTAGGAGTAAATGAAAAAGATATGGAGTATATCCATTATGAAACTTCTCATGTTACAGGCATACCAATTTCTATAGGTGGTTCAGGAGATCCTTCTCCCTTTACAGCATATGGTGTTTACATAGGAATGAAAGCAACTGCAAAAAAACTTTATGGATCAGAAGATCTATCTAAAAAAAAGATTGTAGTTCAAGGTGTTGGAAAAGTAGGTTATTATTTAATTTCACATCTAAGAAAAGAAGGTGCCACAGTTTATGCATATGATATTCAAGAAGATGCTCTAAAAAAAGCTGTTAATGAATTTAAAGTAATACCGATTGATGCAAATAAAATTTTTGAAACAGATGCAGAAATTTATGCTCCATGTGCATTAGGCGCTACCATCAATCCTGAATCGTTAGCTAAAATGAAATTTGAAATGATAGCCGGCGGTGCTAATAACCAATTATTAGAAGAAGAACGAGATGGTAATTCTCTTATGCAAAAAGGTATTTTATATGCACCAGATTTTGTAATTAATGCAGGCGGCTTAATGAATGTATATACAGAACTTGAAGGCTATTCCAAAGAAAGAGCCATAGAAAAAGTTGAAACTATTTACACTAATTTAGAAAAAGTTTATCAAATGGCTGAAACACAAAAAATGAATACCCAAAAAGCTGCTATCCAATTAGCTGAAAATCGTATTCATGCAATTGCTAATATCAAAAAATTTATGTAATGCCTAAACGAAGACAAATACGAGAAAAAGTTCTACAAGGTATTTACGCTTGGTTAATCACAAATGATGACCCAAGATTAGTCTTTGATAAAGTATTAAGTAAATCCTATAACCAACTGCTTAACAATCAATCAACATACCCCATAGATAAATTCCCTGAAAATGATGCACAATTTATGCATGATTTGTTTTTTGGTGTAACTAGTAATTACGAACGATATATACAAGCTATTAAAGAAAAAGTAGAAAATTGGGATATCTCGCGAATTGCCCCAGTAGATAAAGCGGCTATGTTGATGGCTTTATGTGAATTAGAAAATTTTCCCACAATCCCCGTTAAAGTAACCATTAATGAATATTTAGATATTTCCAAAAATTTTAGCACACCAAAAAGCACTATTTTTGTTAATGGAGTAATTGATGCTATCCATCTGGATTGGTTAAAATCAGGAAAAATCAAAAAAATTGAGAAATCATAAAACTTACTTCTTTTAATTTTATATTAAGTCTAATAAGTAAACGCATATTTACAGGATGCTTCATGCTCATACCAACCTAATTTT
>JAWAEI010000075.1:0-3800 GCA_038891475.1 Candidatus Pacearchaeota archaeon
AAAATTCATAAGGAATACCAAAAAGAATAAAAAAAACAACAGATATCTTCCTAAAAAAACTATCTAGACTATTAACTAAGGGGTTTCTTGTAAGAATACTCTTCCACTCCCTCCCAAGATAATCTAACCTCTCTTTCCAATACTCTTTCTCAGAATAAATCTTTATTTTATCTGAAACACTGCCAGCACCATCATTAAGTCCACTTAAAAATGAAATATTAATAGAACACAAAACTAAAAAAATAATAAGCGTAATAAGAAAAAATTTTTGAAACTTCATTAGATTAACAAAGAGCTTAAATTTAAAAGTTTTTATAAATTACCAAAGAATCAAAAATTAGTACTAAAATATAAAGGGTTATTAAAATAAATACTGCCTTTAGCTCTTATATTGCCGCCCCGTCTTTACTTTACTAATCGCAGCTCTCATCCTTTCAACGGCCGTAGCTCTTTTTACAGTATCCTCAAACTCTTCTAATTCACCCTCTCTTCTTGTTTTAATATAAAACCTCACAATTTGTTTATAAAAGATAAAAAGAATCAAAGTAAGGATTATTGAAATGAGAAAAATCCATTCTCCAAATGCTCCAACCTTCCCTCCAATCTCTCCAGGCTCAGGAGTTCCTCTAAGTGAAAGCCACCTAAAAAAGAGAACAACACCAAACACAATCCAAAGAACTTTTGAAAAGAAAGCATATCCTCTTTCAAAAAGTGAAACAGATAAAACAAGAAGTAAGAGCATTGGAAGCAAAACAGTTAGTGTTATTCCAAGCGCATTATAAGAGAGAAGGATTGTGTTAATATCTTCTGTAAGCAGATACCTTGTAGATAAAATACCTACAATTAAAGATATTAAAAGAGAAACGGTCTTATCTTCACCGATTAGTGGAACAAAGTTACTTATTGAAAAAACAATCAAAAACACTAACAAAAAAAACAAAAACTTAGGTAAAAAATCTGAAGAAATTTGTGGGATAGAACTAAAAAAACCATGAAAGAGTTGAAAAGGAGAGGGCAAATTATTATCACCTCCTAAAGAATCTGAAGCCGCACTAGAAATAAAGGATTGTGATAATATTACTAAAGTTATAAAAACAAATGATATTAAGAAACTAACTCTCTTTAAAGATTTGTCTAAATCCATTATTAATATAATAGCCTTGTGGGATTTTTAAATCTTATTATATTTTATCAACAGAATTTAATAATTAAGAAAAATCAAAGAAAAATCCTTCTATTAATATAAAGGAATCTTTTTAAAGTACAAAAGTATTTTTTAAATATGGGTTATATAAGTTTTAAAAAAGATAATTTAATACTTTTAAAGAAAATTCTAATACTCTTTTTGACCTCTATTCCACTTATAAGTGCTCAACCATATCCTTTTTTTGACATATCCCTAAACTATCAAATCAGAAGAATAATTGACTCTTTTATAAGTTTCTCTACACCTGTTTTTGAGTATATAATAGGAGATTATAGTACAACAGAATTTTTCTTTGCGAAAATCCTCTTACTATTCATTCTTATTATAGTTATTAAGTATGTTTTAGGTAAAACCCCTCTTAGTGCAGAAGGGGGCAGGATTCCTTTATTATTATCAATTATTGTTTCCATATTAGCGATTAGGTTTATTAGTGATAGTAGGCTGGTTGAAGGAATTTTAATACCTTACGGAACGCTTGGGGTTGCTATAACAACAATACTACCCCTTATTATCTTCTTTTATTTTTTACATCACGCTGGAATAGGAAGTTTCGGACGAAGGTTTTTCTGGGCAATGTTTGGAATAATTCTTTTTCTTCTCTGGTTATCTCGTTCTGATAGAATCGGAAATACTGCGAATTGGATTTATACCTTATCTTTTATAGCAACTATTTTATTGCTAATATTTGATAGATCTGTTCATTCCTATCTTGGATTATCGGAATTAAGAAAGTACGAGAGATACGCCAATAAGAGAAGGATTAGGGAAATATATAAAGAATTAGATGAATTAGATGATCACTTCCAAAAGGGGAGAATTTCTCTGCAAGAATATACTGCAGAAAAAAAACGCCTTCAAAATATAATAAAAGGGTTATCCCAAGAATAATATGGCTTACCTTCAAACAGAATTTTTATTATTCCTTCTTTTCTTTTTCTTAGTATTCATAATCGCTCTTCAAATATTCGGAAAAATCTTTAGAGAAAGAAGATCAATAGCAATTATAATCTCCTTAAGTATCGCCCTCCTCTCTACGTATTATTTTTCAGATGTGCAAACAAATATCCTTAAAGGAAGTTATACTCTGTTTGGTGTTATAATCCTGACGGCAATTCCTTTTATAATCGCTTTTTTCTTTATTTATTTATCAGATACTAATCCGGTTTTTAGAAGATTTTTTTGGGTTTTTTTTAGTGTAGTTTACTTCGTCCTGCTACAACGATTAAGAATAAATAAAGAAATAATAACAAAAATATCTTTTGTTTTCATTACGATGATACTGATCCTAATAATTTTTGACAAAACGATAAAGAATAGAGTATCATACGTAAGAAATATAAAAAGAAAAACAAATAAAAAACAAACTTAGGACCGCTTTTTTATTCTTCTATAACCAACAACTTCCTTTCCTTCGTATATGGGCACTTCTATAACTTTTCCACCCCCATTATTAAGGCTAATCAAAATAACGCCAAAAACAACCAGAACCATACCACAAAAAATAAGTAAATTTTGTGGTATCTTTTGTAAAAAATAGAAGTTAGAATAAACAAGTTTAATGCCCGCGGTTATAGAAAATAGCCCCCCTATCGCAAACAAATAACCAATAAATTTCCAATTCATATAAAAAAAAATTTAAATTGATATATAAATTTTTAGTAAATAACTTATTTTTAACTTTTAATACAATTTTTAGAATACTCTTCTCACATTAGCTCACACTTTAAGTTAAATAAAATTTGCCGGCTCTCTTTTTATTTATTTTATTCTTTCACTCTCTCTATTTCAGACCCAACTATTTTTACCACTCAGAACATTTCTTACCATTAACAATTATATTCTCAGATTTATCCCCTAAACTTTTTCTTAGATTATTGCAGTAAATAGATTCTAAACTTTCATTACAATCTACCCTAGAAAAGTCTACAGCTCCGCCCCCTCTAACATCAGATAGAACGTCGTAAACATATTTGCAATTGTACCACCCCTTTTTCCCCTGGATTCTTCCCTCTTTAAATTCACAATAACTAACTTTTAAAGCGTCTATTCCAGCATACTCTTTACATAAAACAGCCATCTTTGTTAAATCGTCTGGTAAAAGACCTATACTACTAAAGATGTAATTCCAGCCAGAAGTAAATCCTATAATGACAATAACAAGCGCCACAATTCCTAAAATTAGAAGAAGCATTGTGCCTAAACTAACCTCTGTTTGTGCTCTTTTACTCATTCTTTTTTTAAACATCCCATCAAAACTTCTTTTTATATAAAAAATATAATCTCTTAATTTATAAACCTTTTCTAATCAAATTCTGTTAACTTATTGTAGATAATTAATCTTCTAATTAAAATAACTTTAAAACGTAAAGATAATAATATTGTGCTTCAAATTGTTTGTAGATTCTATCCCGCTGTTTATTTTCTTTTTAGTGTGGAGGATAGTAAAACTCTCTAAGTGTTTTGCTTGAATACAAAAATCTTTCACTATAGAGATTTATAACTCGTCTTTTAAGGGGGATTTCTTCTAAGTTTTATTTCCTCAATCAGCTTTCATATCAGTTTATATTTTAACCCCTCTTAACACTGATTAAGT
>JAWAEI010000076.1:0-3776 GCA_038891475.1 Candidatus Pacearchaeota archaeon
GTATGGAAAAATGAGAATACTTATCTTTTCACCACAGGAGAAATCTCATTGTTTTTAAAACAAACCGAAGAAGAATTCCCAAATATCGATTTCCTCTTCCAACCCTATAGCACAGAACTTGATGTAAATGCTAACTCACTTCTTTCTGTTTTGAATGAATTCTTAATTTTTAATGATAAAAAGCCAATTGTTAGCTTAATTATCGAAAATGATGTATTAAAAGTCAAATACCAGAATCACATTAAAGATGTAAAAGATGTAAAAATCAAAGGAGAACATAACACAATTACACTTGCTCTTAAGTATATAAAAGATGCACTCTCTTATTGCAAAAATAAAAATATAACGATAAAAGTTAAAAAAGATGACAGACATATTTTATATATTCATACCCAAAACAAAGACATATTTATAGCAGGAATCAAAGATACACACATACATACATAAATAACTCAGACTCCTGACTTGTTGGACACAAAGTTTGAGACTTTAAAAAAAAACAAAAAAAGGAGGAAAAGAGCAATGGTAGAAGTCAAAATAAACCAGCTCAAGCAAATCTTGCTTGAGTTGGCAAAAATCCAGAATCCCCCAAGTATTCTAATACTTGGGGAACCTGGCATAGGGAAATCTCAGGTTATACGGCAAGTAGGCAAGGAGGTAGGGCGTAAAGTGATAGACGTTAGGCTGGCTCAAATAGAGCCAGCCGACATAGGCGGTATTCCCAAGTTAAAAAGGAAAAGTTGGGAATACCTGCATAATAAAATTCTATTAGAAGCGACTTCAAAGGAAATCATTCTATTCTTTGATGAGTTTAATCAAGCAAGCCAGCAGGTGTTATCTGCAATGTTCAGGATAATCTTGGATAGGGGGCTTTCGGATGGAACCCCGCTCCATCCGAGAACAATGATAATAGCAGCGGGGAATGACAGTTCAGATGACAATTTTATTTCAGAAATCCCCTTTGCATTACTAAACAGGTTCTTTGTGTTCAAACTATTATTTGACGAAAATGAATTCTTAGAATATGCAAGAAATCAGTTTTCACAAGGAATATTCAATTTTCTGAATGAAAATCGCAAATTCATTTATTCAAGAGAACTTAATTTAACACCCAGAAGATGGGAGCAGGTGGATAGAATGTTGAAGGAGGACGTAAATACTGATATTATATTATCCATGCTCCCTATTCAAGTTTCAAAAGGACTATCTACATATATAAAAAATATCCCAAAAATCAATATTGAAGAAATAATTAATAACCCAGAGAAAATTCTCGATCTCCCTCCATCAGAAATAGAAATTATCCTCAAGAAAATTCTAAAATCTCAAATTCCCAAAGAAAAGATTATCAATGTTATAAAAAAAGTTCCTAAACCGCTCAGATTAAAAATCTTCAATGACACATTTCCTGAAAACTATGAGTTCACTCCTGAGGAGGGAAAACTTTGGGTAGATATATTGATGGGAGAAGAGGAGGGGACAAGCAATGGAGAAAAATATGGAGAAAAATAAAGTAGAAGAAGAAGTGAGGAAAATATGGAACGATATTATGTTAAAGGAGTGGAGATGGTCTCCGATTCTCATAAAAATACGAATAATCTTAAGTGATGATGTTGAAACCGCTTGTATATTACTTGACAAACTTATAATTCAAATAAATCCAATGTTCTTCTCGTCATTAAACGACGAAGAGAAAAAATTCGTTTTTTACCACGAGCTTTCGCATCTTCTCCTCGACCATTCGAGAAGAAGACAATGGAGAGAAAAAGAAAAATGGAATATTGCGTGTGATTGCGAGATAAATTCAATGCTCTCTTTTTTTCCTCATATAAAGATTTGGAAGGGAGCTATCACGCCCGCTCTATACTCCTTACCCGATGACCAAACCGCAGAGTTCTATTACGATAAACTGCCACCTTCTTTAGAAGGATGTAAAGATGAAGGTGAACAAGGTGAAGAAAAAGGAAAGGGAGGAAAAAGAGAGGAAGGAGAAAAAAAAGGAAAGGGAGGAAAAAAATGCGAACATTTTGAGGGAGAGATAGACACCGAAACGCGCTCGATAATTGAAAAGATAAGAGAAGAAATAAAAGGGTATAGCCACGGAACTTTAGACAAGGTAATGATTGAGATGAAATATAAAAACAGGAGAAAGAATAAATTGGAGAAAGAGTTGTTCAGCTTTCTTAAGAAGAAAGAAATTAAATACGATTGGAAGAGGAGGAACAGGAGGTTTTTTCAAAAAGATATTTTTATTCCAAAAGCTAAACAAGATGAGATTTTAGATGTGATAATTGCAATAGATGCCTCGGGATCAATCACTGATAAAGTATTCAAATTTTTCGTTGAAACACTTAAAGGAACACTCAAAAGATTTAAATTCGAGTGCGATGTGATAGAATTTGATGTTCAAATAAGAAAAAAGGGGATATTCAAAAAGACATCCGAATTCAATAAAATTCGGAGGACCCTGGGAGGGGGGACAGATTTCACCCCCGTTGTAAGGTATGCAAACAATCAGAGGAAAAAACTGATTATCCTCACAGATGGCGATGGAAAATTAGGTGAAATTCCCCAAATCCCCATCCTATGGGTCTTAACCCAAGAGGCACATCATTTACCAGGAAGAAAAATAATAATAGAGGAGGTGGAAGAAGAATGAAAGTAGAAAGAATAAAGGTTAATGAAAAAGAATTCATTGAAATGATAAAAGATGATGTCATCAGGGAAAAGCTAAATAATAATAGAATACATAAAAAAAAGTTAATTTTCTTCCTTGAAGAATGTGAATATCTTGAGAGAGATTATCTGTCAATTTCACTTTTTAAATTACTTGTTAATAAGAAATATTCTCCAAAAGAAAAAATTGTCTATATTGATAAAGAGATAGCGTTTTTATACTTACCAGAAAAAGCTTGCTCTTTTACCATCTCATCCATTACCCCCTTAACAATCACTTACTTACTTACGGAAAACAAGTATCACAAATATAAAGCTGGAGAGACAATTATCCTCAATAAAAAAGAATTTTTTCTTGTAAGTGATAGAGGGGTTTTCGATATTAAAAATAAGATTATCTATGACATTGAGAAATTAGAATTTACTATTCACGGAGCAAGGAGAGGAACCGCATTCCTGCTACTCACAAAAGAATTCCAAAACTTTGCTATTGTCCCTACCTATACAAATCTGCATTCTATTTTTTATTGTTATTAAAAAATTTAAAAAAATAAAAAAAGGAGGTGAAAGAAGAAATGGGCAAGAGAAAGTTTGAACGTATAAGGGAAAGGGAATTCCCCTTCCCTATATACATAACAGATATGATAAGGGATAAAGAAATTAGAGAGAAGTGTGAATATGCTAAGAACCACAAAAAAACGGTCTTTTTTTATTTTGAATACCCTAAAGAAGAAAAAGCAATTAAAAAACTCAATGACCCTGATTATGTTCCTATTGATGTTTCGTGTTTAAAACAAAAACAGATACCCCTCTCAAAATTCTCATTTTTCAATAATGAGATGGGGATAATATACGATCCCTCAGAACAAGTATCATACGCACTTGCTCAGCCTAGTACAAAAGAAGAAATTTTGAAATTGATAGTAAAAAAAGAATTTTGTGGTCTTGATGAACCTATAAAGCTAATGTTAATGAATGATAAAATTTATCTAATTGACGGCACAAGGGCATACGATGCGAAAGAACGAACTTTATTAATCATCCCCTATTTTGGATATGTAATAACTAGCTTTGAGGTATATCCATCGAGCGTAGATAGA
>JAWAEI010000077.1:0-3718 GCA_038891475.1 Candidatus Pacearchaeota archaeon
TTAACAGAAAGTATTAATTATGCCAAAAGAATTCAAGAAGCATTTTTACCAGAATTATCTGAAATGCAAAAAGAATTAGAAAATTTTTTTATATTCTATCAGCCTCGTGATATTGTATCAGGAGATTTTTATTGGTTTCAAAAAGTTCGTAATCAGTATTTTATAGCAGTAGCCGATTGTACGGGACATGGTGTCCCAGGGGCTTTTATGTCTCTTATCGGTCATAATATCTTAAATGAAATAGTCAATCAAAAAGAAATTCATACTCCTGCTTTCATTCTGGAACAACTTCATCAAGAAATTTTTAGAAGATTGAAACAAGCTGAATCCGGTTCAAAAGATGGAATGGATGTAGCTTTAGTAAGAATTGACCTTGCTAAAAAAGTAGTTGAATTTGCTGGTGCTGGAAGACCTATCCTCTGGTGGCATCAGTATGATTTGCATGAAATTAAAGGAGATAAACTCGGAGTTGGTGGAACTACTATCCAAGAGGATAGAAAGTATCAAAGTCATATCCTCAATATTGATAACGGTGATGCTATCTACTTATTTACGGATGGCTTTATTGATCAATTCGGTGGTGAACAAAATCGTAAATTTACTTCTCCTCGTTTCCGTGAATTACTCCTTAAAAATCAACATAAAAAAATCCAAGATATTGAACAGCTTCTACGTAGAACTTTTGAAGATTGGAAAGGTAGTGAACCTCAAACTGATGATGTTTTAGTTTTGGGAATTAAATTTTTATTTTAAATTTTTTTAATCCAATGAATTTTTTAATGATTTTGGAATTAACACACCTAAAAAAACTATTTTTGAGGGCTAATTAATCTCTCTTTTTCAATTTTAAGCCTATAGCTTCAAAATTTTTATTTTTTTAAAATTTCGCGTGCCATTTTTGGTTTAAGTTTATTTATGCGATAATAGGAAATTTTTATTCCGTTATGCAAGTTAAAAAAGAAAAAGCCTAAAAATTCTTTATTTTTGCAGTTCAAAAAACGGCTTTGATGAAACCCATTTTAGAATATATCCAACAATCAGTAAAAAATTATCCTCAAAATATTGCTATTCAACAAAATGAAAGTTCTTTCACTTACCAACAAGTTTGGAATCAAGCAATTGAAATTGCAAATTGTTTAAAAAATGAAAATGCTCAATGGGTTGCCGTGAAAGTTTATAAATGTGTGGACTTATTACCGGCTTTGTTAGGTTGTTGGATAGCAGGTAAAGGATATGTGCCGATACACCCTACTTACCCTACCGAAAGAGTTCAATTTATTTTACAAGATTGTCAAGCTCAAACCATTATTGACCCTCAACATCAAACCATTGTACAGAATAATACCTTAATTCATTGGAAAAATTTAAAAACTTTTGAAGATATTCAGATTTCTATTCCTTCAGATTTACAAAGTCCAGCTTATTTATTGTTTACATCAGGTTCTACAGGAAAACCTAAAGGAGTTCCTATTTATCATGCTCAATTAGCAACCTTCGTTGATGCTATGATGCTTCATCAACCTGTAAACTTTTCTGAAAAAGATAAGTTTTTACAAATGTTTGAATTTACCTTTGATTTATCGGTTTTTAGTACATTTTTTCCCTTATGTTTGGGGGCTTCTACCCATTTACTTCCTAATGAAGGAATTGCCGCATTTAACATTGCACAAGTGCTTGAAGAACAAAATATTACCATTGCATTAATGGTTCCTTCTGTATTAAATTATTTAAAACCTTATTTTGACGAAATTAGCTTGCCACAATTACGTTATAACCTTTTTTGTGGAGAACCTTTGAAATGGAATATTTTAAAAGAATGGAAAAAATGTATTCCTAATGCTTATATTGAAAATGTTTACGGACCCACAGAAGCTACCATTTTTGTAAGTTATTATCCTATCTCAGAGAAAACAGAACAAGAATGTTGGAATGATATTGTGCCTATTGGTAAAGCTTTACCTCACAATCAGTTATATTTGTTAGAGGAAGAATTGATTATTTCCGGTGGACAAGTTACTTCAGGTTATTGGAATAACCCTCAAAAATCGCAAGAAGTATTTTTTGAAAAAAATGGAACTTATCACTATAAAACAGGAGATATTTGTAAGCTCAATGAAAATCAAGACTTTTTGTATATAGAAAGAAAAGATTTTCAGGTAAAAATTGATGGTTATCGGGTAGAGTTATCGGAAATAGAAAAAGTGGCTTATGAATTGTTACAAGAAGAAAGCGTAGCAGTAGCCGTTTTAAATGCTCAAAATTCTTTTAGCTTACATTTTTTTGTTAAAAAAGGTACAGACAGAAACGCTCTTCAAAAACATTTTGAAAAATATTTGCCACCTTATATGCTACCTAAACAAATTCATGAAATAGAACAGTTTCCTATCAATTTAAGTGGTAAATTAGACAGAAAACAATTAATGGAAATCGCAAAAACGTATGTATAAAAAAAATTATAAAATAGGTATTTTAGGCGGAGGGCAATTAGGAAGAATGTTAATTCAATCTTGTATTGACTTTAATATCATTACTTACGTAATGGATCCTGATCCTAATGCACCTTGTAGCAAAATCTGTCATGAATTTTTGAATGAAAATTTTCAAGATTATGATGCAGTAGTATATTTTGGAAAAAAGGTAGATGTTTTAACCATTGAAATTGAGCATGTAAATGTAGATGCTTTATTTGAATTACAGGATAGGGGCGTAAAAGTATATCCACAACCTGAAATTATTCAGATGGTTCAAGATAAAGGAGTACAAAAAAAGTTTTTTCAGAATCAAGGTTATCCAACTGCACCATTTGAACTATTAGGAAATCCACAAGAGGAAATTAAATTACATCAAGATTTTTTACCTGCCTTTTTAAAGTCTAGAAAAGGAGGATATGACGGTAGAGGAGTTATCAAATTAGAAAATGTACCCTCTGATGTTTCTACGATTTTTAAGGAACCATCGGTTTTAGAAAAGAAAATTGCTTGTAAAAAAGAATTAGCAGTTATCGTTGCAAGAAATATTTTTGATGAAATTGCAGTTTATCCTGCTGTTGAAACCGTTTTTCATCCTGAACATCACTTGGTTGATTATTTGATTTCGCCTGCTGCCATTACAGAAAATATTGCTAAACAAGCAGAAGAAATTTGTATTCATTTAGCAAAAACGTTAAATTTAGTGGGTATCATGGCAGTAGAATTTTTCTTAGATCAAAACGAAAATTTATATATCAATGAAATTGCTCCAAGACCTCACAATTCCGGTCACCAAAGCATGGAAGCCAATGATTGTTCCCAGTTTGAAATGTTATTAAGAGCCATTTCAGGCTTACCGTTAGGTTCAACAAAAATTTTATATCCTTCCGTGATGATTAATGTTTTAGGAGAACCTGGTTATACAGGTACAGCAGTTTATCAAGGACTTGATGAAGTTTTAAAATATGAAGGAGTTTATTTGCACTTATATGGAAAACTTATTACAAAACCTTATCGCAAAATGGGACATATTACCGTGATAGACCATTCTTTAATTAAAGCAATAGAAAAAGCAATGGCTGTAAAGAATGTATTGAAAGTGATAGCGTGACTTAATTTTTTAATACTCTTATTTTTTAACTTGAGACTTCAGTTTATCTTTTTCTGTAAACTCATTTCATAACTATTTAGGATAATATTTCCCCAAAATAGTTTTTATTTTTTACCATAGAAGGACACAGAATTTTAAG
>JAWAEI010000078.1:0-3711 GCA_038891475.1 Candidatus Pacearchaeota archaeon
AAAGTTCCTCAGGATTTTATGCCTGAAGGGGAATTTTATTCTGAGGTTGATGCCTTTACCGACAAAAAATCCTCCTCTTATAAAGCTTATAAACAGTTCCGTGAGTGGGAGCTAAAAAACCTTCAGAAAAAACAAGAGTTTCTTAGTCGAATTGAACGGGAACGTAGTAATAAAAATGGTATTGTTGAAGGTTTTGAAAAAGCTGTAAAACAATTAGTTGAGGGATTTAATACTACTCGAATAGATTTGATCAATAATTATCCTATTACCGATGAGGTTTGGAACAAATTTATTGAGTTTTACCGTAGTGGCAACCCTTTAACTATTAAAGCTGCTTTTGCCGTTTTTGCTAAAGAGAATGGCATCGAATCAAAAATTGATGCTAAACTTAAGAAAAATAGTGAAAGCAAGGAAACCATCCTTAATAGCAGAACTAAGAAAGAGGAGTTTTATACTGAGGGTGATGTAGTTCCTCTTACTGAACGTGATAAAAAACAAGCTAAACTGATGAAAGAGCTGGGCTGGATTAATTAGGAGAATTTGAAATGGCTGATAACACAACTGCTAATCAAATTAATCGTGGATACCTTGGTGTAGCGGGTATTTTTGAGAAACGTAGAGTTTACGATATGTCTGATGAGATGATTTTTATGGATCGGGCTATCGTAAAATTTTGGAATATGCTTAGTCGAAATATGACGAAAATGAAGGTGAGTGATCCTGAGCCTCGAATGTTGGAATTTACTCCCAAATCTAATGTTTTTACTTTTGGTACTGGGGCTTCAGATCCTGGTACTAGTGGTACCACTTTTACTATTGCCAATACTTATGCTCAGCAATTGCAACCGGGCGATCAATTGAAAGTTGTTCCCAAAAATATTACTGGGGCTTTGTCAAGCTTGGTTGAGCAGGTGAGGGTAGCTGAAGTTGGTTCTCCTGGAACTACCAATACAGATGTTACTGTTGTTCGTAATGGTGGTAAGGGTGGAACTGGTATTAATATTGTTGCTGCTAACTATGATATTATCTGGTTGGGTGATGCAGTAAAAGATGGTGGAGCTGGTGGATATCCTATTGGAAAAGAGGCGGGGTATTTTGAGAATTATATCCAAACCTTTTCCAAAAAAGTAGGTGAAACTCGTATTGAAAAGAATACTAAAACCTACGGCAAATCCCACTTTAGTCTTGGTAAGAAGTCGCAGCAGGAGCGTGAGTTGCTGCTTGAATCTATCAATTGGGTATTTTATACTGGAAAGAAAGATGTTTTTTGGGAAGATGGCGCTAAGGTTCGTTTGAGTGGTGGTATTGCTTCTGACCCTTCTACTGCAGCAGTTAGCTTAGCTGGTAAAATGGGAATCCCTGAGTTTCTTTCTGTTATGGAGTCTGACTTTTTTGATGTAGGCAATAAGCGTCGCCATAAAATTCTATATTGTGGTGGTGGATTAGCTGGAGCTATTGATGCTATGGGCTGGAGTGAATCCATGTATCAGTTGAATCCTGATATGAGTAAATTTTATGGCTTTGAAATCAGGGATATTGTAGGCCGTGCCGGTCGTCTTTCTATAGTTAAGGAAGACAGTTTTCGCTCTACTGGTTTCTATAATGCTGGTGTTGTTATTGATCCTGATTATGTTGCTTATATGTTTATGGATGATCTTACTATTGATAAGAATGTAATTCAAAGCCAGGCTAAATGGAATCGGGAAGAGTGGGTACTCTATGGTGACTTTGGTCTTTTTTATGCATTTGGTAGTGCACATAAATTAGTACATAGTCCTTCTACTCCATAATAACTAATAGTATAAGGAGTCAACATGCCTCTTATTTTAAAATCTCTGTTGAAAAATCTTGGAACTCAGGAAGTTCACAGTGGTGATCTATATGTAGTAGTCGGTACTGCCACTTATTCAACTACTTCCCAAACTGTTACTGCTCCGGCAGGCGGTTTGAAAAATTTGAAATTGGGATTAGCTTCCCCATTTCATAATGCTACTCATACAGCTAACGATGTTGTTGGTGTTCGCAGCGATAGCTTGAATACCACTACTGATGTCGTTACTATTGCTCGACCTGCTTCTGGTACCAGTGGTTTAGTAGTTGCGTATATGCTAATTGGCGATCGTATTACTACAAGTTAAGTTGTATGGGAGCCAGTATTTTTTTTAAAAAACAGCTGTATTGATTAATGGTTGTCTAAAAAGTCATACTGGCTCCCATTTTTTTTATAGGTAACTTATGCTAAATTCTGAACTAATACAACTTCTTGCCAATAGTATTCGTGATCCTGACAAGGAGAATTATAGTTCTTCTACCTTAGCATCTGCTCTACAGATAGCCAAGTACAAATTAATTGGTTTGGTGGGAAAGGATAATATACCAAATCTAATATCATTTGATATGCCTACTGTGGGGCTAACTGGTAGCGGTGTATATGGATATATTACTGTACCATCTAATTTTGACGAAGTTTTATCAATGCAGTATGTGGGTGGTGATCGGCCTGTTCCAATTGAGATAGTAAATATTGAAGAACTTTCACGCTATCAGTATAAGTATTCAGGTGGTGATTTTTATGAGCCTAAGGCTGCCCGTGAGAGTAGTGGCAATATTTTTCTAATACTGGGCATCAAATCGGGCACTGTCTTACTTCACTACCGACGCAAACCTGCAGTTGTTGCTGATAATAATGAGAGTGTTGATATTCCTGACTACTATTTGCCAAACTTAATTGAGATAGCTCAGTCAGTCTTGTTGAGTTGGGAAGAGAAGTATGAAGCTTCGGAATTAAAGATGAGAAGGCAGATTGAGGAGCTTAAAATATCAAAACAGGAAAAGGAGGGGTGATGACTGTAGGAGATATGGTAGCATACTGCATAAGACAGGCTAATAAGTATGGCATCTCTCTTAATAGGGAAGAGATTATAGATACGCTAAATTCCCAATTATCTATTATTCATTTTGATTTAGGGTATCCTAAGTCTATATGGGAGTCATCTATTTCTAAACCTTCCGATGTAGATATTGTAGAATATCCCCCTGATTGTATTGATGTTCAGGAGGTTTACATAGATGGAGAAAAAGCTTATAAGTTGCCAATAAATCAGTTTGAGGAACAGTTTAAGGCTAATTAACAAAAAATATTTGGAGTATTTAATGGAAGATTTAATTAAGTTTTATAATACTATCAAAATTTGGCAGTCTGAAAATGGAATAAAGGTACCGGATAGTGAAGTTGAGCTAAAAAATGTCACTGAAAATTCCTTTTATATTCAACTGTTTCGTGAGATATATAACGGAACTGGTGCTTTAGCTCTTACCGACCTATATAATGGTACTACTGGTGACGATGGTATTGTAGTAGTACAAAGTGGCGGGACCGTGTTAGATAAGTTAAATACCAGTTATAATAGTGGTGGTAATGGTACAACCGATACTTACATTGAATACTATGGTGAGAAGCTTTATACTACTGCTAAGACAATTATTCAAGTAAGGCTGTATAGAGATTATAATGTAACTGGAGAGGTTAGATTGGGATATGCCAATGTTAACTACTCAGTAGCTGCTGGTCGCAGGTTGCATATCTACTACAAACTGTCTAAGCCTTCCGGTACTATTCAATCTGCTGAGGAGGCCTTATCCAGTGCCTAAAACATATCTTGGAATAAATGATATAACATCAGCAAATATTAGTAGTACTATTGGTTCTTC
>JAWAEI010000079.1:0-3625 GCA_038891475.1 Candidatus Pacearchaeota archaeon
AACATGCATTCGCATATACAAAATCTGCATGAGGTGTAGGTAAGATTTCTATATAATGAGTTTGTATAAGTTTAACTCCTTGATTGGTATTCCCGCTTAATTCTATTCCATATATACCTCCTTGCGAATAACTAATTCCCGTCGGTTGAAATTGAGTAGAATAAGCCATATTCGCAAAACAAGTATCAGGGAAAACAAATTTTACTAATGAGTCCGCATTCAAATCCGTTAAAAATAAATACCAAGTAGATTGTTCTTTCACTAATCCATATCCTCTGATACTGTTCAAATTCGGATTTAATACATTAATAATCGTATCACGTACCGTTAATGTACTATTCCATACCATTCTTCTTAAAAATCCTCCTGATGCTGGTATTAAAAATCCATTCCATTTTTCATTATCATATCCTAACGCAATAAATCCTAATCCTGCATTTGCTCCCGTAGCAAATACCGTCTCCAATGGTGGTTGATCCATCTGATAAAATGTTAATTTATTCACTGATGATGATGCCGTTGCAAAATTCATCAATAATACCTCTACACTACTGCATCTTACCACAGCTTTAACATCGGTAAATTGTGCTCCACTCGTTGTGCTGGTTATCGTTTGTAAATGCGTTAAGGTACTACTTAAAATGCTTCCACTAGTAAATACCGCTATATTCGTATTCACATTCACTACCACAATATACCACTGACCTTGATATTTGAATATTTCTACATTCCTTGAATTTGTAACCCCTGTTAGTACTGCTGTTGTAGTAGAAGTAGGTATATTTGTTAATGAACTACCAAAATCAAACGTAATTAAACGGCTACTTGCATTGCCCATGTATCCAAACCACTTTGTACCATCATACGCTACTACTACTTTAGAAAACATACTACTTGTGATACCAAACGTCCCTAAAATGTTATACGTAGGTGTATTATTGACTGAATTACCAAAATCTAATCTTACTAATCCACTAGGATTAACCACAAAAGCATACCAATTTTGTGTAACAGGGTCTTGTACAAAATTTAAAGAACGTGCATCTAATAAAGGATAATTCGCAACCCTTTGAGGTCTATTATTTAAATCTCCCAAACAAAAATCCCATTCAAAATTTGTAATTCCTGCTGACTCGTTTTGTAATTGTATTGGTGTATAAGCACATAAAGGACTTTGTAAGATTTGAAAATCTAAACCATCTATACTAATTGAACCTGAATAAGTATCACTACATCCTAAAGAAGAGGTAACCGTTAAAGTATAAGAAATATTACCTGCGGAAGTTGGCAGAATGCTTACATCAGGCGTATTATAAGAACCATAACTTGAAATGTTCCATACCCAAGAAACGATGCTATCTCCACTTCCTATTGTACTAACATCACTGAAATAAACAGAATCGCCTAAACAACCAAATGTTACATTGGCATTTGCAACAGGAATATTACTACCTGAACCTGGTTGATATGTTACATTTTTTATAATCGTGTCTTTACAACCAAAATCTGAAGTTACAATTAATTGAACGTTATAGTTACCCGTTGAAGCATATTGATGTTTAGGATTAGGTAAACTTGAAACATTTCCATCTCCAAAATCCCATTCATATTGTATAATTGTGCCTCCTAATACCGTTGAAGTAGATGTAAATGCAATAGAATCGCCTGAACAGGGGTTTGCATATTCAAAATCAGCCTCAGGAGTAGGTAAGATATCAATTGATTTTACTTTTGTAACAGGAATACCTTGGTTAGTAATTCCATTCAATTCTATTCCATAAGTACCGCCTCTTGAATAACTTAAACCATTCGGTTGAAACTGATTAGAATGAACAATGTTAGCAAAACAAGTGTCTGGAAAAACAAATTTTACTAAAGAATCTGCATTACGGTCTAATAGAAATAAGTACCAAGTAGATTGTTCTTTAATTAAAGCGGTTCCTCTAAGGTCAGTCAAATTCAAATTAGGAAGATTAAATGCAGTATCTCTTACTGTTAAGTTACTATTAAAAACAAGTTTTCTGACACTAGCAGCTGTTGTAGGATTAGCAAATAAAAATGCATGCCATTGATTATTATCAAAACCTAATTCAATAAAAGCTAATGCAGCATTTATTCCTGTTGGGAAGGAAAGCCTTGTAGGTGGTGTATTCATTTGAGTAAAGAAATACTTATCTACTGATGAGGTAGGACCATTATAATTTGTTAGGATTACTTCTATTCCATTACATTTTTGTAATATTTTTGAATCTACGTATACAGTAGAACCAACAGGTGATGTAACGGTTTGCAAATGAGTTAAATTATTAGTTAATATAGAACCCGTTGTAAATACTGCAAAAGAAGCACTCGGATTATTTACAATAAAAAACCATTGGTTGTTGTACTTAACAAGCCCAACATTTCTTGCATTAGAAATTCCTGTTAAGACATTGGTAGTTGAAGAAGTAGGTACATTCGTAATGGAAGTACCAAAATCAAAAACTAATAAACGATTACTTGCATTTCCCATGTAGCCCATCCAACGTATCCCATCGTAAGCAACTACAACTTTGGAAAACATGCTCGTAGTTATGCCTAAACTACCTAAAAAGTTAATCGTTGGAGTATTATTTACAGAATTTCCAAAATCTAAACGTACTAAACCGCTGGGATTTGCTACAAAAGCATACCAATTATTAGTAAATGGGTCTTTTACAAAATTTAAAGATTGACCATCTAACAATCCATAATTTGCAACCCGCTGAGGAATATTATTCAAGTCTCCCAAGCAAAAATCCCATTGATAGTTAGAAGAACCTGCTGATAAATTTTGTAACGTTAAACTCGTATTACCACAAACAGGGTTAGGACTGACGTCAAAATAAGTTCCTATGATACTGGGGATACTTCCTGAAAAATTACTGGAACAACCATTAGAACTGATAACCGTTAATTGATAATTAATGCTTGCAGATGAATTAGGTAAAATACTTACATTTTTAGTATTAAAAGTTCCATAACCTGATATATTCCATGTCCATGAAACAATACTATCAATCGGTAAAATCGTACTTGCATCTAAAAAGTGTATGGTATCTGCTAAACATGCGGAAATTACATTTGCATTAGCTGTTGGAATAGGAGCTACAAAAATAGGTTTTATTCTTTCATTTTTACAACCTGTATTTGTTTCTACCACTAATTTTACATTGTAAGTACCTGGTGCCGAATACGTATAGGTTGGATTAAAAACATCGGAACTATCACCATCTCCAAAATACCATCTTCTAAAAACTTCAAAAACACCTGGTGGATAAGAAGAATTATCTGTAAAAACGGTTGGACTACCTAAACAAACAGTGTTAGCTGAAAAATCTAAAAGTGGTCCAGGATTGATATTTATATTCGTTTGAACAGTTTGATAACAATCTAAACCTGCTCTAATTTTTAATTTTACTGTAAAATTACCCGTTTGAGGGAAAGCATAAACAGGATTTTGAACAAAAGCCGAATCTCCATTACCGAAATCCCATATCCATTCATTGATTACATCACCTAAAACTGTTGCTGAACCTGTAAATTGAATAGGGGCATGTTGGCAAGTATCCGTAGAAGAAGCCTGTAAACTTAACGATTGAATATC
>JAWAEI010000080.1:0-3616 GCA_038891475.1 Candidatus Pacearchaeota archaeon
AAAGAAAGCCTCATCACCAATGATCCTAACGATTGGTCTAAAGAAACAGGTAATCCAAGGTATATTTTAGATTTGTTGTTAAGCGTTATTTATGTGAGTGTGAAGACGCAAGAGATAGTGCGGGATATAGGATATAGTGTAAATGTACTACCACAGAGTAAAGAATACACGGAGTAAATGGTGTTTTTCACTGTGTTCCAGTGTGTGCTCTGTGGTTAGATTAAGAAAGATAGTGTGTAAATGGGGTTTGAGGTACGGGGAGGGGGCGTAGGGACGTAGCATGTTATATCGCCGTAGTAAGCTAACCTGCCTCGCTCAACGAAAATGTAGGTTCCTAGTTTTTATATTATATTAAGTCTATATTTTTATTTACACCAATTGCTGATAGGTTAAGTCAGCAAAAGTTAGGATGGAGTGAGCATAAAACGCCCTGTAAATGTGTATTTACTTATTAGGCTTAAAATATACGTTTTTTTAATCTAAATATCACCTAATCAAAAATTTTAATCAATTTAAAGGCAAATATTCATAAATTTCTAAAAAACTGGTTCTATTGACCCATCCACCTATATTCAAATGATGAATAATCCATTCAGGATAAAAAGAATACACTCTTTTATATTCAGCAGGTATTTGCGTTTTATCTTTGAATGAATAGTAAACAACGAGCATTCTTTTATACTTTTTTTCATTAAAAACGAGAGTATCCCCATCGCAATATTGAATAGGTACTATTTGAGTATTTTTGAGATATACTTGATGAGTTAGACATTGTGTTTGGGGATGCTGATTTTCGTATTTTAGACATGTTAAATCTACAATACTACCTTCGTTCTTAAAAAAAACGATAGTTGGTTCATTAACAGAATAATTTTTCCAAATCCATTCATATACCATGATATGAGGCTCTAAATATTGAGTGATGGTAATGAGTAAAGGAAACCCATGAAGAGCAAAAAAAAGTTTTATAAAACTATTAGAATAAATATTTTGCCATTGATTGGTTAGATTTTCCCATGTTTTGATAAACATAAAAGGAATAAAACCGAAAATGGGATAAATGAATCGGAATTCTTTATGAGAAATAATCAAATGGATAGCAATAAATGGAATGATAGTCCATACGAAAAGATGTTTAGGATTTTGAATAAGAAAGTAAAAAAATGCAATTAAATAAACAAAGTTTAAGAGGTAGGTTTTGCTTTTAAAAAGTTCAGTAAAAAAAAAGTACCAAGGTTCACGTCCGAATCCAATTACTTTTTTTAAGATAAGATTTTGGTAAAAATAATTATAAGGAGCAATGGTGAATTTTCCATAGAACCATATATCTAGGAGAGTAGATATAATGAAAACTAATCCTCCTCCTAAAGTTAATGCAGAAAAAGTTTTCCATTTATGATTATCAAAGACTAAAACCCAAAGTAAGACCCCAAGAATAGCAAAAGCTAATTGATAACGACAAACAAATGCTAATCCTAACCAAATAGCTGCTAAAAAAATTTTTGAAAATTGATTTTTTGCGTTCCATAAAAAAAGAATTCCTAATAACCAAAAATTTTCTGACCAAGCTTCTGAGCTAAATCTTACATGTAAATAAACTGTAAACCACGTAAAAAAGCTAAATATCCAAAACCATTTTTTTAAATGTTCAGAAAATTCTTTTTCAAATGTTATGACCCAAAAGTAGGTTACAGATAGAGAAAAAATAGCGGAAAGAAGCCTCAATAAAAAAGTCCATAAAACAGGATTGTGACTTCCGTTAATGAATAAAGAAAATTGATGAATAATATAAGCAATAATAGGCTGAAAACTTGGACGCATTTGATGATGAAATTCCCATGGTAAAGTTTCTGGTTCTATTAATCCACTTAAATAAGCTGCAAATTCTAATAATTGAAAATGCCATATGGATGATAATAACCTACATTATAAATTACTCCAATTAAGGTAATTATAACCGTTCTAATAAAAAAAAATGATTTTTTTTTCATTTTTATGCTACAATTTTTAAAATTGATTAATTTTGCACGCAACTATTATTTATTAAACTCTTCAAAAGTTAATCGTTTTTACAAAATGTTAAAGCCAAAATGGATTAAAAATTTTTTGTGGGCTTTTATTTGGGGCTTATCCATTATTATAATTTCTATATTGATTTATTACTGGAAACATAATCATTTTGAATGGTCTTGCTTTTTGCAATTTGATGCAGTCCATTATTATAAAATTGTTCATTTAGGTTATAATTATAAACGTTCAGCTTTTTTTCCTTTATTTCCTTGGATTTGGAAATTTCTAGGAGGGAATATTACTATTGGTATTATACTTAATATTTTCATTTTTTCTATAACTTTTGCATTTATAAGTGAAATTTTTCAATTGGATACTTGGCAAAAATGGCTTTTTCTATCGATACCATCAAGCATTTTTTATTGTTTACCTTACTCTGAAAGCATTTTTGCATTAAGTTCTATATTTTTGATTTATACTATTATTGAAAAAAAGGATGGGTTAACTATACTTAGTTTTGTTCCTATTACTCTCGCAAGACCAGCGTTCATTATATTATTACCGGCCTTAGCGATTTACTTTTTCTTTCAGCCGATTCCCTTAAAAAGAAAAATGAAGATTTTCATTTTCTCCATGTTAGTAAGTTTATTAACTCTTGTACTTGTAAATTTTTATCAATATTCTCATACACAAATTAACTGGGGTTTTTTTTCAGCTCAACAAACTTATTGGGATAATCGATGGCGATTGCCTCATTTTCCTTTATCTTCTTATGGAGATAACTATATTCTTAGAATAGATCATTTTTGTTTTTTCTTGGGTTTAAGTTGTATAGTTTTATTAATTTTACGATTCATTCATCATTTACGATATAATTCTACCGATGTAGAGCCATATTGGACTTTCATTTACTCTTATATAGCAGGCATTAGTTTGTTAGTACTTTTTACACGTGGAGGATCTTTATTTAGCCTGAATCGTTTTGTTTTAACGACTATTTTTGGTGGTATGTTTATTGTCTATTTTCCAAAAATCTTGCGAAAACATTTTATCCCAATTATTACTATTTTAATATTGCTGATTATTTTAAATGGTTATTTGCATATACGCTTGATTTTAAATCAATTGCCTCTTTTGATTCTGTTTATTTTGTTTTATTTTTATGAAAAAAAATGGGTACGTATTATACTTATTACGTTATTTACAGTTTTTCAACTGTTTTTGATGCAAAAATTTATGGAAGGGGAATGGGTAGCTTAATAACTTTTTTTGTAATCCGAAAAGATTTTTTATAACTTTGCACCGATGCAAACAATTGGTGTTCAGAGTTTAATAATTAACATACTGATTTTCATTATATTTTTAATGAATTCAGGATGTACTCATGCTGAACCATGCTATTCTTGCCCTGAATATATTGAACAAAAAATTTATTACGAAAAAAAATATCCTTTTATACGCTATCATTACAATATATTCCAATGGAATGATTATAAAGCAATAGAGCCAATGGTACAAGCTTTTAAGAATGTAGGCTCACGTAAAGTAAAAGTAATACATTTCGGTGATTCGCATGTACAAGCAGATATTTTTACACACGAAATAA
>JAWAEI010000081.1:0-3602 GCA_038891475.1 Candidatus Pacearchaeota archaeon
TGGTAAGATAAAGTTGTATAGCGGTAGGATAGAAATGAGCACAAAGGAAATTTTCCGAGGAGGTAAAGCCCAAAAGATGGTGGGAAAAAGCCTTGTTGTGGGCAATTCCTAAATATTGAACCCCCTCTACTGGATAATGCCGGCGAAAGGAAGTAGGCTTACGAGTAGGCCGGGAAAGGAAAAAACTTCGCAGCGATTTCCTGCTTTTTGTAGTTACTATTCGCTGATTCCGGGCATAAGAGTAGAAAAAAATCGTATTTTGACTTCACAGAGAAATTTTTTAAGGGAAGGTGAGGATAAAGCCTTACGACCCAACCAAAGTGAAAACGGTCACAGCCGAGGTGTCAGGTATATCATGGTTGATAAATTAAAGGGCAGAAGTTGAGAATATGGATGCAAGAGTCGCTGAGGTAGTATCAAGAATAAGGGAGAGAAATCCGATAGCGAAAAAATGGCCGGGACCCAGAATTCTGACCATTCTTCCAACTTATCCGTGTACGGCTGCTTGTGAGAACTGCTGCTTTCAATGCTCACCTAAAGTCCGCGGTCGTCTTAGTTTGCCTGAAATCCAAAGGCACATTGAAACAACCTTTCAGTCCTTCCCCACGATAAAACTTCTCGTATTCACTGGTGGTGAGTGTTTCCTTCTGGGTAAGAAACTTGTTGATGCTGTGCGCTTTGCTTCTTCTCTTGGGTTAGACACACGCTGTGTTACTAACGGTTTCTGGGCTACTTCTCTTCAAAGGGCAAGTGAATGGGCTAAGAGGCTTAAAGAGGCAGGGCTATAATGAAATCAACTTTAGCACAGGAGATGAGCATCAGAAGTGGGTTCCGGTGGAAAGAGTAATAAATGGCACTCGTGCCTGTCTTGACGCTGGTATTAGAGTGGTGGTGGTCATAGAGGGGCATAAAAACTCCAAGTTCAGAGTGGGAGAATTCCTGAACACTTTTGAAAATGTTAATAACGATGAGCAGTTGCTTGTGTTTCAGAATGTCTGGATGCCAATTCGGGAAGATGCAAGCATTGAACATTGCGATGCGGTATATGAGGAAATTCCGGAAGGCTGCGATAGTATCCTGGATAACATTGCGATAAATCCCCATAATGAACTTCTATCTTGTTGTGGACTAACGGTTGAGTCCATTCCTGCTTTACATTTAGGGGATTTACGAACCAATAATATAGAGTACTTATATTGGAGCCAATTTGAGGATTTCTTGAAATTAGGGATCTTTTGGGATGGGCCACAGGCTATCCTAAAGTGGGTCAGGCAAATCAACCCAGAGATTCCTGATTTCAGAATATGCCACCCCTGTCAGGCTTGCCTTCTTATTTATCAGAATTCTCAAATTTGGGATACCTTGAAAACTAATTATGAAAAAATAATTCATTCCGTCTTGTTTCGTTATTTTATTCAAAGGAATATTGAATATAAGGCCAAGCGAATTCTTAAGGAAAGGGGAGGTTTTCATATCACTTATGGTGGATAAAAAAATCCAAAAGGAGGTTGATAAACATGGCAATTGAGCCATTGAAGCCCCAGGAAAGGGCACTTCATCAGTTTGAGATGTATCGGTTGGGAATCCCATACCAGGTATGGGAGGAAACCATTGCACTATCCAAGTTAGCCGAGGATGTCTTCAACGACCCTTCAATAGCACAGCAGTTCACAGCTGACCCCCAGGGCTACTTGAATCAGACAGGGTTAGGTCATGTCACCTTACCAGTGGATACTCTTGAAGTCAAGACAGCGCTTGCGATGGGAGACGCAACTGTTCAACAAGCGTTAAATACAGGTGATGTGTCTCTTTTATTCCAGCGTTTGGAACAGCTTGGCATAATAGCATCTCCTCCTCCCACCTCTATACTTTCTGATAAACTGCAACCTTACTTGACCGAAATTTATAACCAACCTTACATCGGTTGTCGTGTTGTCCTTATTGCCTGTATTGCAGTTGCGCCTGTAGCAGTGGCGGTTGCAGCTGCTGTGCTGGCAGCAGTGGCGGTTAAAGCATTGGCAGTTGTGGATGTGAAGGTAAAAGTCACATCTTGGCCGTGGCCCAAGCCAAAGCCTAAACTATTTCCAACAAAAGTTCTGGTGGCGCTGGGAGGAGAGGTTCTCGGAATCAAGGCTGTGGGGCAACTGATTGATGAATGGACTGAAAAGGTTGCAGTAGCCATAGAAAGTCTCCCGCTCTACCAGAATCCACCTCCTGGAAAGACCCCCCCGGATGCTCCGAGTCTCCGTAACATCATCCGTGCAGAACTGGAATTAGCGCTATTGGGGGAGGAATGCCTCTAATATCAGGAGGGGTGATTACAACGGGGAGGTGACTGGAAATGTTTTTTGAGAGGCAAGTGATGCCAATGGTTGTATTTATTGGCGTTGGACTCCTTTTTGGAACCACACTGTATTTTATTTTTCACGAGTTGGCGAGAAACCCCACCCTACTTAATGCCATAATCCTCCTAGTGATACCTTCTTTCGTTTTCTTGGTCATCTTCAACCTTCTGGTGATGGATACACGGGTAGATGAGCGGGGCATCCACATAAAACTGGGTTGGGTGCCGGTGTTTCATTACACCTTAAAATACGAGAACCTTGAACGAGCCGAGCCGAAAATTGTGAAAACACCGCTGTGGTGGGGATTGGGCATTCGCTGGGCACCCCCTCATGAGGGGAAAGGCACTTGGGCTTATGTCGCTGGCGCCAGGGAGGGTGTGCTTCTTATCGGAAAGAAGCATAATTATGTCATTGGCACATACAAGCCTGAGGAACTTTGTAAAGTTCTCGCCGAGAAACTGATGAAACCCCGATAGGGAAAAAGCAGGGATAAGGTAAGAGGGGAAATCTGAGATGGCTTCGCCTCAGGCTCTTCACAACAAATAGTGGTAGAGGGTGAATTTAATATTCTCTGGTGGTGAGGAATCTACGAGGATGTTCGCAATACTTTCGGAATTAAACGCGGAGTAAACTTCTGGGGCGAATTTTCCCGACGATGGCAAGGTCCTGAAAAGATAACTGCCTTGCGCCTTCTCGTCTTTTTTTTCTCCACAGGATATTTTGCCCTCTTTCCTTCACGGTCGGCAATGGGGAGGAAAAGGAAAAAAAGAAGAGAGAATGGATAAAACGGACTGAATTCTCCAGAAACACTTGACAGGCAAGGGAAAAAGGGACAAAAATGCACCGGATTTTCCAGAAGCACTCGACAGATAGGGGCGGGGTATAGTAATAGTTTTATTGGCAGGAAGAAAATGGAGACAAAAGGAAATTTGCGAGGAGGTAAAGCCCAAAAGAGGGTTGGAAAAAGCCTTATGGTGGGCAATTCCTAAATATTGAACCCCGCCTGGCAGAAAAAGGAGGTGCTTTGAGATGACGCATCCGCGTGAGCGGTTGAATGTTGTGAGTTTGTGGTGGCTTTCGGTGAGAGCGGTTTTGCGCTCCACCGTCTTCGGGCTTTTCACCACGGCGTGCTTGCTGTTTCTTTCCCGGTAAGCATTTGCCGATGGCTTTCCTTCCTGCCTAACGCCGTCAGAAGAGGTCAATGACGGAGAACAAGAACCGCCTGTGCAAACAGAACTTTTTCCAACGAGCCTACTC
>JAWAEI010000082.1:0-320 GCA_038891475.1 Candidatus Pacearchaeota archaeon
CCGGGTATACTCAAGGATATTTCCATGTGACCCCAGAGCAGGGATTAGCACCGGGAGTGCGTGTTACTATGGGACAAACTATTGGCTATACGAATTTGAGCGGAGCTTCAACAGGACCGCACTTGCATTTTGGAGTTTCTACCGGTAACATCTGGAACCCTTCAGCTAGGATTAATCCTATTGGTAATTACTTACCAATTTTACCCTGGCTGGTATTTAAATAGAGTGAAAGGAATGTCATTTAATAAGATAACTCAACTTTTGTTTTTTTTGATGTTAAATTTGGTAATTATGCAGTGTAACGCTCAGGAGGATAAATG
>JAWAEI010000082.1:330-3600 GCA_038891475.1 Candidatus Pacearchaeota archaeon
TAAACAAGAACAAAATGAAATAGAATCTCTTCGTTTAACAGCGCAAGCACTTTTGAGGGCGATAATTAATGTTGATGTTCAAACTTTCATTGAGTTTTTATCTGAAGAAGAAATTGTGGTTGATGTTGATGTATATATGACAAAATCCAAAATAGCAGAAGATTTACTAAACAGAGGCAAGATTTATTGCTTTGTTTTTGACGAAACAAAGTGTCAAAACCAAAAAAAGGATCAATACAGGAAGTCTCTAAGAACTTTATTTATAAATGCGAAAGAAATAAAGATAAAAATTTCTTCTGTTCCAAATGGTGAATCCCACTTGGCTGTAGTAGAATATATCTGGAAAGATAAACCACCACCACCAGAGTTTTTTGACCCATGGTTCAAACTTACACCTAAAGGTTGGAAAATTGTTAATTTATTTGCACCATTTTAGAAACATAAATAAAATAATTCATAGACTGCTATTCAGGCAAGAGTCACAATGGATCAAATTATTGGTCGCACCGATTTAAGCGGAGTTACAACCGGTCCTCATCTCCATTTTGCAGTATCACCGGGAAATCTAATGAATGTAGGTACAAGGATTAATCCAATAGGGAATTACATTCCCTTTTCTTATGAATATGAGAGCATGAGTATACATTATTTTATTAATTGGGAATATATTTTTGGAATAAGTAATGAAATTCAAATTTCTATTTTTAGTCGTATCACCTGATGGTAACTATGTAATTAGCTATGATCAGGAAGATTATACACTTAATAATCTCAGTTTTTTAGGAAAGTTAAAAATTCATTCAATAACTGGAAAACTAATTGCAGATCTTGAGTTTTCAAAGTTGTCAAGAAAATCTGGTTTAAATAAAATTAAATTTACTCCTGACGATAAATTTTTGCTATAGGATTTATAGTACCTGACGAATCTAACACACCAGAAATTAAATATTACATTTTGAATGATAGGGGTAAAATTATAAAAAATTTTTCATTGATTTCAAAAAAAGTCTTAAAGTTAGAAGAATTAGAATCAGTAGAATTGAACTTTGACTTGCTTGTAGAAAAAAGATATGATAATTTTAAAAACAAATGAAAATCAATTTGGGTACGATGAAGAAATAAATTTTAAGGTTAAATTTGAAGAAGATATATTATCTAAATAGGAAGATTATACTAAATATTCTTGTTGGTTACACTCTGTTATCTATTTGTATCAATAATGATGTAGTATCAGAAAATCTTCCTAGGATAGATAATTTTCCTAAATTTCTTCAAGTAATGAGTTCTAAATCTTCTGAACTTATAGACAAGGCATTAAAAGAATCTCGCATACCAATATTATTTAACAAATCTTCTGCAGGATTTAGCAATTTTAATTTTGTAAGTGTGACCAATAAATTTAATCAATCGCGATTGCTCCTTCTTTTTTCATGGAAAGGTCCTCCTTCTGGGTACATTTTTCTTGTAGATATGGACGGAAATATTTATGACACTGTACAGACAGGTTTTATAAAAAGCATTCGTGTTGAAAGCCTTACAGAAGAAGTAAAAAATAACATACTGATTATCGATGTAATTAAAAATTCTGGCACAGGAGCAAGGGATGACCATTTTATAATTTTTGATATTTCCAATGATAAACTCAACCCTATCTTCAACGAAACGAGTTATGCGTTATCATTCCCCGGGCCATTAATGCCAGACGAAAATTATGAATTGAATGCTACTCTTTATTTTGAGTTATTAGATGGAAATAAGTATTTGATATATGAAGTTTATAGAACTGATTACCGTTTGGATACCAAAAAGAATGATTTTATTTTGGATAAGACAAGAAGAGTTGCTCAAAGAGCATATACTTTCAATAAAGGTAAATTTGAGGAAATAAAAGATCAAAAAATTCTCAATTTACTTTTTTTCTCTGGAAAAGAATAAAGCACTACTTTGCTGGTGCCATGCGGATTGCATCGCATGTTAACCGGGACACATCGCGTGCGAGTTTCTCGCTGGGTCCATGGCGGCTTGGGTGCTCATGCAATACTGGTGAAAAGACAGATGACAGAAGACAGAGAACAGAAGTGAGACCATATCGCATCTTTGGACCCTACGGCAGGCAACTCCAGAATGAGTTTATAGCCAATGCACTGCTTGTATTGTTGCCATTGTTTATGATATTATTATTACGAATGGGTTTGCTCTATTACAGGTTTGCGAGCGATAATCACCTGAAGAATATCCTTCACATTTTACTTATAGTTAGTTTTCTTACAAGCATAACGGGTTCGCCACAGAGAGCGGAAGCACAGACACCAGACCCCGGCACGCTTGTCTTTTACCACACAGACCATCTGGGTTCTACGACAGCCATTACAGATGCCACAGGCAATGTCCTGCAACTTCTGGAGTATGACCCCTGGGGACAGGTGGTGAAGGACATTGGTGACAACTATGCTCACTACAGATACACCGGCCAGGAGTTTGACCCGGAGATTGGCTTATACAACTACAGGGCACGAATGTATGCACCTGGCATCGGGAGGTTTATCTCACCTGATCCAATAGTTCCAGAGCCCGGAAATCCTCAATCGCTCAACCGCTATGCCTATGTGATGAATAATCCCTTAAGGTATGTGGATCCATCAGGGAACAAGTGGTGGGAGTCGTTTTTGATTGGGCTGGCAGCCGGGATAGTTGGTGGTCTGGTTTTCGTATTGAGTGGAGGGAATCCAATACTAGCCGGGATGGCAGCTGGATTTGTAGCAGGAGCAATTCAGGGTGGATTAGCAACAGGGACATGGCAGGGAGCATTGATAGGTGGGATTATGGGTGCTGCCATGGGGATGTTTGGTGGAGGAATTGTCCAGGCAGCAGGTGTTTGGGGAGCAATAGGACTCGCAGCCGCAAGTCTGGGTGCTGGCTACGCAACAGGCGGCTGGGCAGGTGTCGGCAATGTCCTTCTAATGATGGCAGGTGGATTTATTGGTGGTATAATAGGAAGTGCATTAGGGAATGCATTGATGTCAATTGGCACAGTGGACCCAGGAGAGGCAGAATTTTTGGGGTATGAGGATGAGTTAGAAGTAGTAGAGCTTCCAAATGCTGTTCAATGGCCTGTTGGGAGCTATGAAAATCAAGCAATAGTCGTAACTGAATCGTATGGTGCACGAGGTGGAACACACAAATCTATAGATATTAGAAATCCTTTAGGAGGCCCGGTTCAATCAACGGAAAATGGTACAGTAATCGAAGTAGGACAAACTAATAATGGTA